>JBIIHZ010000332.1:0-3255 GCA_044235265.1 Candidatus Sericytochromatia bacterium | reverse complement strand
CGGCGGCACCTGCGGCCCCTCCGCCTCCACCGCCCCCCGCGGCGGCTCCGCCCCCTCCGCCACCTCCGCCCCCTCCGGTCGAGGCTCCAGCCGGTTACCCTCCTGCAGGTTATCCCCCACCCGGGTACCCGCCGCCGGGCTATCCTCCGCCGGGATACCCTCCTGCTGGCTATCCGGCGCCCCAGGGGTATCCGCCCCCGCCCGTCGCGCCCCCCGTAGCTCCTGCCGGTCCTCCCCCGAACTGGCAGATGGCGCAGTTCCAGCCCTTCGGGGGCATGGTTCCCGGCGCCGCCGGTCAGGGGCTCGATCTGCTCATGGACGTGCCCCTGCGCGTGACGGTGGAACTCGGTCGAACCCGGATGCAGATCCGCGACGTCCTGGAGCTCGGCAAGGGCTCGGTGGTCGAGCTCGACAAGCTCGCCGGTGAGCCGGTCGACCTGCTCGTGAACGGCAAGCTGATCGCCCGGGGTGAGGTCGTCGTCATCGACGAGAACTTCGGCGTCCGGGTCACGGACATCGTGAGCCCTGCGGAGCGGCTCCTGTCGCGATGACCTGCCGCGTCTCCCCGGGCTGGCTCCGGCTCGTGTCCTGGATCCTGGTGGCCTGGTGCACCTTTCAGGGGCCCGTCATGGCCGTCGACGAGGCTCGGGAGTCGTCGGGCGAGGCCACCGCGTCGGCCGAGGCCTTCGAATGGCGTGACTACCAGGATCCCGCCGAGGACCGCCCCGAGCCGGGCCCCCTCGAGAACGCGCTCGGGATCCTGCTCCGGCTCGGAGTCGTCGTCGGGCTGGCGTACGGCGCGGCCTACCTGGTCAAGAAAGGGTTCATCCCTCGCGCCTGGCTCGAACGCCTGTCGCTGAACGGCGGGGAGCGAGGCTTCAGGGCCCTGGCCTCGCTGCCGCTGCGAGGCAACCAGACCCTGCACCTCGTCGAGCTCGGCGATCGCATCGTCGTCGTCGGGAGCGATGGCAAGGACATGCTCGTGAAGCTCGCCGAATGGTCGGCCGAGCAGGGTAGCGAGACCTTCAAGAAATGGCTGGTCGACGGAGGCGAGAACCCCGACTTCGCGGACGAGGTCGAGGACACGCTGCGTCGGCTCGTGCGGCCACAGGATGGTCAGACGTCATGAGGCGCTGGCTGCTCGTACTGGCGGTCTTCCTGACAGCCTGGCTACCCGCCGGCGAGGCCCTCGCGCAGCTCGCCGTTCCCCGGATCCCGGCCTCCGGCTCCCCCCAGGACGTGGCGATCAACCTGCAGATCCTGGCTCTCCTGACGGTCCTCAGCCTGGCACCGGCGATCCTGCTGATGATGACTGCCTTCACGCGGATCCTGATCGTCCTGTCGTTCACGCGGCAAGCCCTCGGCACCCCGATGATGCCACCGAACCAGGTCGTGCTGGGCCTCGCGATGTTCCTGACCTTCTTCGTGATGGCCCCGACCCTGACGGACATCAACCGCGAGGCCCTGCAACCCTACCTGGAACAGCGCATCTCGCAGACCCAGGCCCTGGAACGGGCCCAGAAGCCCATCCGCCAGTTCATGTTCCGGCAGACGCGGCAGAAGGACATCGCCCTGTTCGTCAGCATGGCCAAGCTGCCCCGACCGAGGCGACCGGACGACATCCCCACCCTGACGCTCATCCCGGCCTTCATCATCTCGGAGCTCAAGACGGCCTTCCAGATCGGCTTCGTGATCTACCTGCCCTTCCTCGTCATCGACCTCGTGGTCTCGAGCCTCCTGATGAGCATGGGCATGATGATGCTGCCTCCCGTCGTGATCTCGCTGCCGTTCAAGCTCGTCCTGTTCGTGCTCTGCGACGGCTGGCACCTGCTCAGCCGGGCCCTCGTCGCGAGCTTCCGCTGAGGCCGCATGAGCCAGACCGTCTTCTACGAACTGTGCCAGCGAGCCCTGATCCTGATGATCCAGATCGGGGGGCCTGCCCTGCTCGTGAGCCTGGGCGTGGGGCTCATCGTGAGCATCATCCAGGCCGTCACGTCGATCAACGAATCGACGCTGTCGTTCATTCCCAAGATCGTCGCGACGATCGCCCTGCTGGCGTTCATGGGCCCCTGGATGGTCCAGAACCTGATCGACTTCATGACCCGGCTGCTCGTCGAGCTGCCCCGTTACGCCCGCTAGCCGATGGATCTTTCGACCCTCCTGTCCCTGCCGGCGCAAGGTCTCACCGCGCTGCTGCTGGTCCTCGTGCGGATGTCCGGGCTGGTCGTCACGGCTCCCGTGCTCGGGGCGACCCAGGTCCCGGCACGGTTCCGCGTCGGTTTCGCCGTCCTGGTCACGATGCTGCTGGCCCCGCTTGCCCTCCAGGCGCCCGCCCCGCCCATCGAGACCCCGTACGACTGGACGGTGGCGATCGCCGGCGAACTCGCCCTCGGCCTCCTTCTGGGGTTCGTCGCGACGCTGTTCCTGAGCGGGGCCCAGGTCGCAGGACACTTCCTGGCCCTCCAGATGGGCTTCTCGATGAACCAGCTGCTCGACCCCGTGACGCGCGGAACCTCGACCGAGATCGGCGTCATGATGTCCTGGCTTGCAACGCTGAGCTTCCTGGGCACGGATTCCCATCACTGGCTCATCGCGGCCCTCTGGCGCACGTTCAAGGTGTATCCCCCCGGACGGGTCTCGCTCGTCGCCCCCCTGCTCGACAAGCTGCTCGGGCTGGTGACGGCCATGTTCGAGGTCTCCCTCTCCCTGATGCTGCCGATGGCCGGCCTGCTGCTGGTGGTCGAACTCGCGCTCGCCATCCTGAGCCGGGTCGTCCCGCAGCTGAACGTGTTCCAGCTGGGCTCGGCCATCAAGATCCCCCTGGGGGTCCTGACGCTCATCCTGACCTTGCCGCTGTTCGGCTCGACCCTCGACTGGACGCTGCAGCGCTTCCTGAAGAGCTGGGTATCGCTTTTCTGAGCCCTGCGGCCTAGGATAGCGACATGGCAGGCGATCGCGAGTCCAAAACTGAAGCCCCTTCAGGCAAACGGCTGGCGGATGCCCGCAAGAAGGGGAACATCCCGCGCAGCCAGGACGTCAACGCGTCGGTGCTCCTGCTCGGCGGGGCCATCCTGGTGTACTCGCAGTGGCAGGCGATGTCCACCGTCATGTTCGATAGGATGCAGACCTCGTTCCGGGCGTTCCCGTCAGGGGACCTCACGATTCCCCTGTTTCTCGACATGATGGGCCAGGTCCTCGGAGACGTGGGCAAGGCCGTGACCCCGACGGTGCTCTCGCTCGCCCTCCTGGGTATCG
>JBIIHZ010000025.1:0-10657 GCA_044235265.1 Candidatus Sericytochromatia bacterium | reverse complement strand
GTCTCGAGGTCGTGGCGGCAACCGTGGAAGTGCTCCACGCCGTGCGTGAGGCAGTGCTCGAGCTGGAGGCGCAGGTGGCGATTCTCGATGCCCAGCCGGATGATCGAGAAGCGGGACCTGAGCAGGTCGAGCGCCTGCGGGTAGAGTTTCTTCGCCTTGACGAGGACCTCCTCGCGTACACCCACCTTCCCGAAGTCGTGAAGCAGGGACGCATAGCGGATCTCGCGGAGCTGGTCCGTCGTGAAGCGGACGTCCGCAAAAGGCCCCGTGTCGAGGCCGTCTACCAGCGTCGCGAGGCCCACCGTCAGTTCGGCCACCCGGACCGAGTGCCCGGAGGTCGTGGGGTCACGGCTTTCGATCGCCTGGACCGAGGCATTCACGAACCCCTCGAACAGCCCCTCGATGCTCTTGTAGAGCAGGTTGTTCTCGACGGCCACGGCGGCCTGGCTGGCCAGGCTGAGCAAGAGCTCCTCGCAGGCCTCATCGAACGGGATGACACTTGAGGCCACCGCCTCGTGGCCGACCAGTTTGAGATGAGCCGACCGCTTGCGGTTGATGAGCTGGAGAATCCCCAGGAGTTCCCCATCCCGGTTGCGCATCGGGACCACCAGCATCGATCGGGTCCGGTACCCCGTCATCTGGTCGAAGGTGGGATCGAAGGCATACTCGACCCCTTCCGGAAGGACATAGACATCCGGAAGGTTGACGCAGCGTCCGGTCAGGGCCACGTGGCCTGCGATGCTGGCGTGGCTG
Source organism: Candidatus Sericytochromatia bacterium (assembly GCA_044235265.1). Classification (GTDB taxonomy): domain Bacteria; phylum Cyanobacteriota; class Sericytochromatia; order S15B-MN24; family UBA4093; genus JAYKJE01. Next base: position 9,904 of record JBIIHZ010000025.1, on the reverse strand, counting down.
ACCGGGACGGTGAACTCCCGGGAGAGGAAGCTCACCGAATCGTTCTGGGAGAGCTTGAATCGCAGCCGGACGCCGCCAACCTCATCCTTCTCGACCAGATACAGGCTCCCGGCGTCGGCCTGGACGAGTTCACGTCCCTGTTCGAGGATCATGGCCAGTAGGTTGTCCGGATCGCGCTCCGAGCTGAGCGCCATGCCGATGGAGTTGAGCTGTTTCAGCTGCCGGGCCTGCACCTGGAGGCTCTGACGCGAGGTCTCCGTCTCCATGCTGCCGCGCACGAACTGGAAGGCATTGCGGAGCAGTTTCTGGACGCCCGCGAGAGCGGGAGGCGTGCGCAGGTAGGCCCAGAAGCAATCCGAGGGCAACCAGTCGGGGGGAGACTTCCCTTCCGGATAGGACCAGATGATCAGGCCTTCACTCGCCCACCACTCGATCACGGCGCAGAGACGGGCCTGGTCGTCGACCGTGAAGACGGTCTCGTCGAGGATGGCGACCTTGGCGCAGCCGGATGGAGAGCCCATGAGCTCGTCCAGCGAGCGGATGGTGGACCATTCGACGCCAGGCAAGGGGAACCGCGTCGCATCGAGGTGCTCCGTGAGGGACTCCGGGAAGTACAGATGGGACGCGTGGTGCTGCTCGTTCAAGTCTTCCCCCGGTCGACACGTGCACACCTATCCTACCCGCGCAGGGAGCATTCAGCAGTCGGATGAACGCTACGGTATTTTAAATGTGACCGTGAGTTCACCTGTCTGCGTGGCCTGGACGACGTGAGTCGGCAGGGGCGCGAAGCGATAGTTCAACGCCGCATTCCGGGCACTCTGGTCGAACTGCCGGCGCGTGGAGGAGCGCACGACGTCGGCACTCTCGACGTGTCCATCAGGGGCCACCCGGATACGCAGCACGACCGTTCCTTCGAGCCCCTCTGCGCCATAGCTGGGGGGATAGATCGGTTCGGGCTGCTCGAGGAGGGCGCGACCGGAAAGTTCCCCCGTCATGCCGGAGCCGGTTCCGCCCAGGCCGCCTACCTCTCGACCGCTCGAGTCCGGGGAGTCTCCGGACGGCCCCTCGGGCAGCAAGTCGCCTGGCAAGCGGTCGAGATCGCGACCGGTCTGGCGCTCGAGACTTTGCCGTACCCGCAAGGCGCGATCCAGCTCGGCCTGGCGATCGCCCTCCGCATCCCGGCCTTCCTGACGTCCCCGATTCCGCGGAGCCGTCGGGAACGTCCCGGTATCCGGACGCATCTCGGAACGGGCTTCTCCCGGTTCGGGCACGGCCTCGGTCGTCGTGTCGATCGGCTCGGCCGGTCGGAACTGCGGGGCGCGCTTCGGGGCCGTGTCCCGTGCGACATCCGGTCGTGGCGCATCGCTCCGGATGGTCTGCGTATCTCCGGGAAGGCCCGACATCGCCAGATCGATGAGGAGCGTGTCCGGGGTCGGTGGCGCGGCGTGGTCCAAACGCGAGGTCCATCCGAGCAGCAACAGCAGCAAACCGGCATGGATGGCCAGGGAGGTCATCCACGGTTGCCAGGACGGTCGCGGGGACGTGGGAACCATGCGTCTCCTCCCGACGGCTGGAGCGGCTTTTCGCGCCCGGGTGGGACGCTGGCTGGAGGGGATCGGACGAGCTCGGACTGCTGGCATCACGGCACTCAGAACGCCAGCCCGAGGCCGAGGGTGGTCAGGGTGTCGGGCGCGAAGTAGGAGCTGGCGAGCTGGCGCTGCTGTACGGGCCACGCCGCAAGGTCGAACCACGCCGTCCAGCCCGGTCTGAGATGCCATGACAGGCGCGCGTCCAGACTGACCTGGGAGCCCGCCTGGGGGGCACCGATCTGGAAGGCCCCGAGTTCCACCAGCTCTGCCCGACCGGCGAGTGTGAGATCCAATCTATCATCCCACCAGTGACTTTCGTGTCCGAGGGACAGTTCTTGCCACAGTTCTCCGAGTGGCTGGACCGACCGGAACCGATAGCTGAAGACATGAGGGGCCCCTTCCCACGCGAGGTAGGTGGCGCGCGCCTCTCCCCGAAGGATGCCCTGGCCGGCCCCGGCCGTTCCGACCTGGACCGGGCTCCAGAGGCCCGTTCCCGCGTCGCGTCGCCACGCCAGCCAGCCGTCCGCCCAGGCGTACGAGAGCTTCCCGTCGAGGCTCCACCGGTCATCCAGACGCTGTCGACCCTCCACCTCGCTTCCTGCCCGGATCCGAACGTCGCGCAGCGAGTCCCCGAGTCCTGACCAGCGACGGGAGGCCACGAGGTCCCCCCACCAGGGGAACTCGCGCCAGGCGCCCGCCCGGATGGCGAGTTGCGTGTCGGGCCGGGGTTCGTACTCGAGGATCAGGCGCGGATCGGCGATCCATTCATCCGTCACCCGGCCGAGGGCGAGCCCCCCGATCACGGTCCAGCCAGGGGCAGCCGGCCAGCGATCCTCCGCCTGGGCGCGCACGAATCCCCACCCTTGTCCGGTGCTGCCGCGGCCTCCGGTCTCGCCCTGGAGGGTGAAAGTATGGTCTCCCACCTGCCAGACCCCCTCGGGGTTCCAGCTCACGCGGCCTTCCCACCATCTGGCGAACCCGTCGCTCGTGAGCACGTCCCGGGCTTGACCCGTTTCCAGATCGAGCCGGGCCAGGCCTGCCAGGGCCTCGTCCTGGAGACCGAGCCGGGTCGAGAAGGCCGGTGACGAGGCTCCGTCCTCCCGGATGATCGTGTCCTGCGCGCGCGCCAGCAGCCCCAGGCGGTAGGGGGTCAGGGAGCCACTGCTGCCCGGTACGGCTCCCGCCCGGACGTCGAGATCCCAGCGAGACCAGTCGCCGGCACCCTGGACGAAGCTACCGCCGATCCTCCCCCGGAGCGTCCCGAGGACCAGACCGTCCTGCTTCAGGCCCGACTGCTCACCGGACACGGTCCTGCCAACCAGGAGATCGAGGGCGTACCGGTGGGGGCCACTGGTACCGGCCGAGAGTTCCCCGATATCCTGTCGGGGCATCGCGGGGCGTTCGATCGCCAGGTCGAGGGACGGGGAGGCCGTTTCCGGCGCCGGCGCCAGGTAGGCGTCGAGCACGAGTCCCGGTCTGGGCGGGCGGGGAAACGGCAGGTTGCCGGCGCCCTCCTCGGGTGAGAGCTTGTTGCCGGGCAGCAAGGGCCCCGCGTAGGACTCTTCACCCTTCACGATCACGGGCGGCAGGTTGACGGGCAACTTGTCGGGAGGAGGCGCATCGCTGCGGTCCGAAGCTGGGCTCGCCCCGACCGGCTGTCCGAGCAGCACGAGGAGAGCGATCAGGCTCCAGCGGAACCGGTTTCGCGTCATCGGGGCATCCTCCGCGTCACGTGGTCTTCGATCCATTTCAGGCGGGCGGTCGCCGTCTCGCGATCCTCGTTCCCGAGGTCGGGCCTGGCCGTCATGGTCCGGTACAGCTTGCTGGCCTCGTCCCACCGACGCTCGAGTTCGTAGGCCTCTCCGAGTTTCAACCACGTCAGACCGAGCAACTCCACGGCCACGCGGGGGGTCCCTGCGACCTTCTCGAGTTCCGGAATCGCCTCTTTCTGCCGTTGCGCGGCCACAAGAGCGGCCCCGAGCCAGTACCGGGCCTCCAGGGTCTTCGGATCGGTAGGCTTTCCGAGCTTGAGGCAGACTCGATGGGCGGCGATCGCCTCGTTCCAGTTCCCGCGGCGCATGGCCAGCTTGCCGATGGCCGACTGGCAAGCGATGACGGTGGCAGGGGACGCGCCCGGCCTGGCTGCCAGGGTCCGGAACGTGCGCAGGGCCAGCTCATCCTGCCCGCCCTGCATCGCGGCACGGCCCGCCGCGAAGGCCAGTCGCGAGAGTTCGGTTTCGGACACGTTCAACCGCGTCAGGCGCCACCAGGCTTCCATCGCGGCGCCCGGCAGGTTACGGGCGATCGCCCGTTCCGCATAGAGCCGGGTCCAGGCTGCCTGATCCGGTGAGGGCTCGCGCGAGAGGGCGTCGAGCTGACTGAGAGCCGCCTCGGGTTCCCCGCTCTGCCACTCGGCCTCGGCCAGCAGGAATCGCTGGGCCAGACCGGGACTCGCGATCAGCATCAGCGTCTTGCGGGCCTCGGCGCCCTGTCCCCGGCTCAGCTGGGTCCGACCGATCCGTTCGAGCACGGCCGTGCTCCAGCTGGCCCCGCCGTGGCGGGTTGCCAGGGTTCTTGCCTCGTCCATCCGGTCCTGACCGATCAGGGCCTGGGTCAGCCACTGCGCGTACTCCTGCTGTTCGACCGAGCCGCTCGCCGCCTCGTCATGCAATGCCTGGTAACCCGTCCTGGCTTCATCGAGATGACCCGCGTTGAAATGGGCAGCCGCGATGCGATATCGCGCCTCACGCCGCTCGTCGCGGGTGGCACCGTCATCCCCGATGATCTGCCGGAGCGAGTCGATCGCGTCCTCGTAGCGACCTGCCCGGAAGGCCAGCTGGGCGGCCACGTCCCGGATCCGGTTGCGTCTCGCGTCACCCGGAAAGCGCCGGAGGAAGTCCCGGGCGTGGGTTTCGGTATCTGCGGATCCGCCTGCCCGGAAACCCGCATAGGCGAGTCCGTACAGGACGTCTGCGAGCAAGGGGGCTTCCAGCTGGCTCGTGAACAGGCTCCCGAAAGTGGCCGATGCCCCCGTCCAGTCCCGGGTGAAAAGCTGGATCCGCGCCAGCTGGACCTGGGCATCCTGCCGGAACGAGGCGGACCTGAGCAGGGGGATGGCGCGCTTGAAGGATCGCGCTGCCAGCTCCGGCTGCTTGAGGCCGAGGTGGGCGTAACCCGCCCCGTAGGCGGCCTCCCCGGCCTTGTCACCGCTCGGGAAGCGGTTCAGGTGACTCTCGTAGGCGTTCGCGGCGCCCTGCAGGTCCCCGGAACGGTAGCAGGCCTCGGCCAGCCAGTAGCTTGCTTCGGCTTCGTACGCACTGCGGCGCGCGATGTCCCGGAGCGTGAGGGCCGCCGCGGCGTGATCGCCGTTCCGGAACTGCGCGAGCCCGATGCGAAAGGCGACGGCATCGCCTTTCCCGTCCAGGAAGCTCAGGTCGTCGTTCTCGCGCTCCAGCGCCTGATATTCCCGGACGGCCTCGTCGGGACGATGCAGGGCGAGCAGGGATTCCGCGAGCAGCCATCTGTAACGTCCGCGCTGCTTGCTCTTCGGGTAGGTGGACAGCAGCTCGCGCGCCCGTTCGAGGCAACGGTCGGCCTTGCCGTCCTGGTAATCGAGCTGGGCCAGCAGGAACAGGGCCTGTTCCCGGATGCCGGTCGACCCGTAGGCACGGGCTTCCTCGATCCGGGCGCGAGCCGGACCCGGCAGGTCGAGGTCCAGCAAGATCCTTCCGAGCGCCAGACTGGCCGCCGGACGGGCACGGCTCCGGGGATACTCGTCCAGCCAGTGCTCGAGCCCTGTCCGGGCTTCCCGGACCTGACCGAGTTGCCACTGGGCATAGGCCAGCCCGTACCGGGCCGGTTCCGTCCAGGATGGGTGGGTGATCCCGCGATACAGGGTGGCTGCCTGATCCCAGTTCCCCTTGCTCGCATAACCTTCGGCGGCCAGGAAACTCGCCTGGGCCTCGAGTTCCGGATCTCCCCCCCGGAGGCGAGCCGCGCGGCTCAGGGCATCGCTCGCCAGCAGGGGGCGGTCGATCCGCAACTGGCGGTTTGCGACCGTGACCCACGTCGCCCCGGCCTGCTTGCTCTGCGGATGGCGTTCGATCGCCGCCTTCCACGAGAAGACCGCCCGGGCCGGCAAGCCGAGGCGCTCGTAGCACCAGCCCACGTTGAAGGCTGCGCGTTCGCCCAGCACGCGGTCGATACCCCGGTCCACCTGTTCCTGGTAGAGCTTGCGCGCCTGTTCGTATTCCCCGCGGGAGTAGAGCTGGTCGGCCAGTTCCATCCGAACGTGATCGCGCTCGGGAGGCTCGGTCTGCGCGATCCATTCCCGCATGCAGGCATCGGCATCCTGATGCAGACCCTGGGCACGGTACAACCCGGCCAGGATGCGCCGCCCGCGCGGATACCACAGGCTGGAAGGCGGGATGGCCCGGAGTTCGAGACTGGCCGAGCCGATCTCCCCCAGACGGCGAAGCACGAGGCCCGAGAGGTAATGGTGCCGGTGAGCATCTTCCCCGCGCCGGGGCAGTTCGTGATCCATCAGGGCGAACCGGGCCAGGGAATAGGCTTCCCGTGCGACCAGCTCATCGATCGGGGCATAGGGGTCCCCGGAAGCCAGTGCCGGTCCCGTGGACGCCACGAGCATCGCGCACAAACCGGTCCAGATTGCCCGTTTCACGGCATCACCTCGCGAAGCTGAAAACTCTGCAAGAGTATGTCGTGCCGTCAGGGGAGCGCGCTAGGACGTGGATCACCGCGCCGACCGGGATCCTCACCGGTCGCGCAAGCATGGGACCGGACGGCATCCAGGACCCCGTTCCCGTAACGATCTCGTGGGCCTCGAGGACGTGCGCCCGCGAGGATGGCGCGTTCCAGCCATCGCGCCTCCAGGTCGGGACGGGCGGCACGCAGGAGGGCTGCCACGCCCGAGACATGGGCACAGGCCATGCTGGTACCTGCCAGGTAGCGGAGTTCTGCCGCCTCGAAGGCGACGCCCCGTTCCGAGCGCGACAGGGCGTGGGTGCTCCAGGTGCTCAGGACCAGATCGGACGGGTTCACCTGCCAGGTCCCGTCGGCCGCGATCCGGATTCCCCCGCCGGGGGCCGCGAGGTCCAGCAGGTCCCTCCCCTGGTTCGTGTAGGGCGCGAATCGTTCGGGGTGGTGACCCTCGACCGGACCGGTCGCTCCGACGACCAGACCCTCGCCCGCCTGGGCCGGCAAGACCAGCGGACCGTCGGGGGTCACGGTCAGTCCCTCGTTTCCGGAGGCCATGACCACGACGATCCCGCGGTCGTGCAGTCGGGCGATCGCCCGGGCATAGGCGGCCCGGAGCGTGAACGCCTGGCCATCCCGGTCATGCAGCCCCGAGAGGCTGAGGTTGACGATCCCTGCACCGGTGCGGGCCGCCCAGTCGAGCCCTTCGAGCACGGCCGCATCCGTTCCCCATCCATCATCTCCGAGCACTTTGACGGGGACGATCTTGCATCCCGGGGCCACACCGACCACGCCCCGGCCATCGAGTCGGGCCCCCACGATCCCGCTGACGTGCGTGCCGTGACCGTTCCGGTCGAGCCAGTCTCCCGGGGCCCCCACGAACGATCGGGCCCCGGCGAGATCGATTTGCCCGATGAGGTCAGGGTTGTCCGGGTCGATCCCCGTATCCAGGACGGCCACCGTGACTCCTGCGCCCCGGGTGGGGACCAGCGTCCACGCATCCCGGATTCTCCCGGTGGTGAGGTTCCACTGATACCCGCCGAGGGACTCCCCCTCCGGGCCGTGCCACGGGATACGGGGTGCCGTGAGGTCCAGGGGGCTGGCGGCTCGCATGCGCGGCAGCATCGGCCGGGGGCGGTCGACCCAGGTCAGGGTCCCCGCGGGCAGATCGTCGGTGGCCACCGGCTCCCCGGTATAGGTCACGGCCCCGATCGCGGGCAGGACCTGGACGTGACGCCCTCCCCGGGCCCTGATGGAGCCGACGAGCGAACGGAGGTCGCCAGCCGGCGCCACCACGACCTGATGCCCGGGGGACGGAGCCACCGTGTTTCCCGGGACGCATCCCGCGAGGACGAGGATTCCTGGCCAGAGTCTGCGCATGTCAACCACCTCCCGGGGGCACCTTTCGAGCGTCTTCCAGACGCCTTGCGGGGAGATGCCGGACCTGTTGCGCTGCCTTGAAGCTTCGACCCCGAGGGTGGTCAGAGCTCGTGAAACCTGCGCAGGATGCTGCTGGTCGTGAGCGGTTCCGGTGGGCGGAGCGAGGCGCGGCCCGATGCAGGAGGTGAACCATGTCCGAGCCATCCGTCCTGGTGGCGATCGCGCGAGAACTCGTACGAGACCCTGGCCTGCAGGCCGAACTCGAAGCCACGCTGCTGCAGCGCGGGATCCAGCTTGAACCGGCCGAGATCCTGGCCCTCCGGCAACTGGTCGCTCTGCCTGCCAGCGACGATGACGTGGAACGGCAAGCCTGGACCTCGGCTTCGCGGGGCCCCCGCGAGGGATGCTGAGAACCCTCGGCCTGGAGATCGGGCTCGCTCGCCTGAAAATCGTGGCGCTCGAACTCGGCCGGGCGGGCCTGCGGTGGGCTGCGAGCGTGCGTGCCGTCCCGTGCGTCGACGGAGTCGATCAGGGCGAACGCCTCGGCCGGGGAGCGGCCCTCTCGGTGGGCGGCTTCCTCGGGGAGCTCGGCTGGGGTCGTGCTGACCTGACCGTGCTCGCGAGCACCGCCTCGATGGCCTACCCGACCCTTTCCGCGAGCATCGCGCAGGCCAGGCAACTCGCGGCTGCATGCGGCGGTGACGGAGGGCGGTTGCTCGGTATCGATGGATCGCTGCTGCGACCGGACGATCCGGTGCTCGATCGCCCCGGAGCCTGGTGGAGATGCGTGGCGACCTCTCCCCGGGCCAGTGCGCATGTCGGGTTGCGCTGGCTCGAGGCCCGCCGGGGTCCAGAGCCATCGGGGTGGGTCGTCGATTGCGGGTCGACCTCCACCGAGGCCACGCGGATCGCCGGGGGCGTCATCGAAGCCGCTGCGATCGCGGATGCCGAGGCCTTCGCGTGGGAGCGCCTCGTCGGCGAGCGGCTCGTCTGGGTGGGGGCGCTCGCCACCCCCGTCGACACCCTGCTCCGCCACGTGACGATCCGGGGCCGGAACTTGCCCGTGTTTCCGAGGATGGCCACGACCGAATCCGCCATGACCTGGCTCGACGGGCTCGACCCGGGCCTCATCGAGGCGGCGACGGGGCGAGAACCTCTGGAGCGCCGGACGGCTGCCCACGAGCTGGCGCAGGCCGTGGGGCTCGATCCGGAGGTCCTGGGTGAGGACGGTCTCGAGATGATCGCCCGAGCCACCCTCGACGCCGCGCGCGCCCGGATCGCCTCGGTCCCGTGGTTCCGGGAGCCGGGCGAGAAGGTGTGGTTCGGACTCGGGGCGATCGGGGGCCTCGGAGGCGGGGTGGTCCCGGGCCTGGACCCCCGGCTGACCGTGCTGGCCGCTCCTCTGGGGCTGGCCTGGATGGGCCTGGAAGCACGATGCGCTGAACCTGTCTCGTGGGAGGTCGTTTCGCGTGCCTCAGGGGGGGCGTCGGACGACCAGCAGCGTGAGATCGTCCGGCGCCTCGCGTGAGCCCTGGAAGTCCTCGATGCGTTTCAGGATCTGCGTCAGCAGGAGCGAGGCCGGCGCCGAGGGAAGTTCGGTCATCATGGCCGCTATCGCCCCTTCCCCGAAGGGGCGGTCCTCGCCATCCCGGGCATCCTCCAGCCCATCGCTGAACAGCAGAAGGGGCGACCCGGGAGCGAGATTTGCCCGGGTCGCCGGGTAGCGGGCCCCCGGGAAGACCCCCAGGGCAGGACCGCGCGCCTGGATGGGCCCCTCCGGGGTTCGCGGGGCGGGGTGTCCTGCCGAGGCCACTTCCGCGCCACCCGTGACGGGATCCAGGCGAGCCACCACCGCCGTCACGAACAGGCGAGCCGAGGGCCGGTGCTGACACAGGTCCTCGTTCATGGCGTCGAGCACGTCGGCAGCCCCGAGGCCCGACCGGGCCAGGCGGCGAAACAGGACCACGGCGATCGCCATGACCAGGGCCGCGGGGACGCCCTTGCCGGCCACGTCACCCACGATCACCATCGTCGTCCCATCCTCCCGGACGATCGCATCGTGAAAGTCGCCTCCCACCTCCAGCGCGCTACGGGTGATGGCTGCCAGTTCCAGACCGGGCACGTCCGGCAGGGCGCGGGGAAGGAGCCCTGCCTGCACGTCCCGGGCGATCGCCAGTTCCTGTCTCAGGCGAGCCTGATCGGCCAGTTCGCCTACCAGT
>JBIIHZ010000331.1:0-3263 GCA_044235265.1 Candidatus Sericytochromatia bacterium | reverse complement strand
ATCTGATCGAGCCGCTGATAAGCGGCGATTCGAAATTTTTTTCAAAAAACGGGTATTTTCACCTCATGTCATCCTGTGAGTGGACATGTCAAAAGATCTGATCATCCTTCAAAAAACCGAGGACATGGCCGTCTATGCCTACCAGTGCATCGAGCAGTTCCCCAGGGGATACAAGTTCACGCTGGGTGAGCGTATCCAGATCCAGATCGAGGAGCTTATTTCCATCATTATAACCTGCAATCGGCGATATCACAAGAAAACGACCCTTCATGAGCTGGATGTACGGCTCGATACGCTGCGGATCATGGTCCGGATGGCCAGGACGTTGAAAATTCTTCCGTTCAACCGTTACGAGCACTGGGCCGGGCTCAACGACGAGATCGGGCGCCTCATCGGGGGCTGGATCCGGTCCTTCGAGGGGCTGCCCCGTGAACCGGTGCCTTCGACCGGATCGCCCCTGTTCACGGGGGTGGCCGAATGATCCCTTTCCCGACCGCGGACGCGACCGTCCGGGCCGGGTTCACCCCTTGCGCGCGAGCGCAGGCGGGGCGTGGCTGCATGCGCGGCGGCAACTGGAACCACGACTCGAACGCCGGGGTCTGGAACCTCAACCTGAACAACGCGCGCTCGAACTCCAACGACAACGTCGGGTTCCGCCCGATCCGGACCTCCGTCGGAAGCCCGTCTCTCACGGGAGGCGGGTCAGCACATGGTCCAGACGAGCCACGATCCGTGCCGCAAGGCAAAAGCCCCGGACGGGACGGGGGGCCCGGTAGCGCAGCAGCGAACGGTCCCCCGCCTCCCACGGGCCTGCGGGGGTGACATGAAGCGCCAGGGCAACCTGTTCGAGGCGATCGTCTCGTTCGAGAACCTCGAGCGGGCCTTTCATCGTGCGGCCCGGTGCCGACGTTTCAAGAGCGAGATCCTCGCCTTTCGCCACGACCTCGAGGGCAACCTTTTCGCCCTGCAGCGCGACCTGCGGGCCGGTGTGTACCGTACGGGCACGTACCGGACCTTCGAGGTCCACGATCCCAAGCGTCGCACCATCCATGCATTGCCCTTCCGCGATCGCGTCCTGCACCACGCCGTCATCGCGCACGTCGCGCCCGTGCTCGAACGCACGTTTATTCACGATTCTTATGCATGCCGGGTGGGCATGGGCACGCACCGCGCCGTGGCGCGTCTGACGACCTTCCTGCGCCAGGCTCGGGCGACGTGGCCCGAGGTGTTCGCCCTCAAGGCCGACATCCGCCAGTTCTTTCCGTCCGTCCATCATCGCGTGGTGATGCGGCTGCTGAGGCGGCACATCAAGTGCGCCCCCACGCTCGCGTTGCTCGAGGAGATCGTGTTCTCGAACGGGTCGCGCTGGGAGGCTGCATCCCGCGGGATGCCCATCGGGAACCTGACGTCGCAGTGGTTCTGTAACCTGGTCCTCTCGCAGCTCGACCACTTCATCAAGGAGGAGCTGCGCGTGCGTCACTACCTGCGCTACATGGATGATTTCGTGCTGCTCGCCGGCTCGAAAGACACCCTGCACGGATGGCGCACCCGTATCGAGGCGTTTCTGGGCGAATACCTGCACCTCGAACTCAATGCCAAGACGGCCGTGTCCCCGGCGCGCCTGGGGGTCGAGTTCGTGGGCTACCGCTGCTGGGCCGACCGCCGCGTCCTGCGCGCCAGCTCGCGCCGCCGGATGCTGCGCTCCTGGCAGGGTGCCTGCCGGCGTTACCGGCTGGGCGAGATCTCGGCGGAACGCCTGGGGGCCTCGATCCAGAGCTGGCTCGCGCAACTCGCACACGCCGACGGGGCGGCCCTGGCGCGGCGCATCGGAGCCGGGGCCTTCGAAACTCAGGCCTCGCCGGCCTGATGCCCCGACGTGGCCCGGTCCAGCCAGTCCGAGAGTTCCTCCGGCGAACCCAGGTCCAGCAGGGCGACCGCCATGTTCTCGATGACCTCGAGCGGCAAGGCCTCCAGCCGCTCCGTGAGGGCCGGGTCGGGCAGGCCAAACTTGCGCGCCAGCAGGCGTTTCGCGAGCAGGAGAGCTTCCCGGGTCGAACCTTCTGCTCGTCCCTCAGCACGTCCCTCAGCACGTCCCTCGGCCAGCCCTTCGGCGCGGGCCTCGGCCTTCATGGCTTCCCGGACTTCCCACATGAAGGAGCCCTCGAGCGGTTCGAGTTTCCTGAACAGCGATTCCAGCATGGGGCCCTCCAGAAGGGTGCGGACCTGATCTGAATCTACCACATGCAGCGTCAGATTCAGCACGGTCGGCATGATCTCGGCCAGGTCGGGGCGCGTGCGCTGGACCTCCAGCAAACGGCGGACCACGTGCTCTTCACGCCCTCCCCGCGAGAAGACCGCGAACGGCCACCATGGTCCGTCCAGGCCTCTTTCGAGCAGGTCCACCGCCTCGAGATCCGGGATCACGATCTCGTGAAACTCGGCCTGGAACCGCAGGCCGAGCGTCTCGGTACGAAGCGGTGCCGGCCGCTGACCGCGCCCGCGGAACAGGTAGACGACCACCGGCACGACCGGCACCCGGTGCTTCCGCATCAGGTGCGCCGTCAGGGTCGCGAAGCGGTAGGGCAGGTCGGGGTCCGGGTTGACCTGGATCTCGAGTACCAGCAGAAACGACCCCATGTCCGGGTGGCTGACCTCGAGCAGCAGGTCCGGGCTCATCGTCGTGATCTGCAGTTCCGGGATGTGCACGCTCTCGACCCGGACGTCGTCGAGCCCCGTCATGAAGCGGGCCAGCGCCGTGCCCAGGAACGTCAGGATGGCCTTCGCCGAGCGGTCCTTCTGGTTGCGGGGTGGTTTGTCCATGTTCATATTATATCATAAAATAGTCATGCCTGATTCCGGGTACAAGAAGGCCGGAACGGGACACCCGTACGTGCGATCGCCCGGGAGGCCCACGTGGCACGCTCAACCGATCCGCCGGGCGACTTCCTGCAGGTCGTCGGCGCCACCCCCGCCCGGACCCTCGCCGTCACCCTCCGGGTCGTGGCGCCCTGGGTGACGACGCTGTGGATCGGACTCGGCCGCTTCCTCGACCTGCCCCCGGGCACCATGTCACGGGCCCTGACGGCCGAGGCGGCCGGGTTCCTGGTCACCTGGGCCCTGGGCTCGCGCCGGAGCTTCCCGTATATCCAGGCCCTGTCGATCGTCTGCAGCGTGGGCATGGCTGGTGCCGTGCTGGCCTTGACGGCCGCACGTTCGTCGACGACCGACCTCCTTCTCGTCCTGGCGGCAGCCCTCCAGACCGG
>JBIIHZ010000024.1:0-10711 GCA_044235265.1 Candidatus Sericytochromatia bacterium | reverse complement strand
GGGGACCCGGACGGGTACCCGGACCACGCGCTGGGCAGGCCTGGAAGCGGGGGCCCGACGCGGGACCCCGAGCAGCGTATCGGGAGTCACCCCGGACGTCCTGGCCGTGCTGCTTTCGGCGTTCGAACGCATGGCGAGCCTGATCTTGCCGCGGTCGGCGGCCAGGATGAGACGTTCGGTGTCGGCCGGTGTCACGGCTAGCGTCGCCGACGACACCACCCGGGCGCCCTCACCGGAAGCCCGGTCGGCCTCCTGGGCGCAAGCCAGGACCCGGACGCGCTGGAGGAGGAAGTGCGTCGTCGTTTCACCCTCGACGTCCATCGTGCTCACCACGTCGACCACCATGCCGGGTTGAACGAATCCCGCCACCCCGACGACCTCGTCGACGGCGACGGTCACGGCACGCATCCCGGGCGGAACGGGCAAGATCGCGCGTTCCCGTTGACCGCGTGGCCAGAGGTGTTCCTCGAGCACGGGTTCTCCGGGGACCAGAGCGATGCGTCCCGAGCGCCCGATCAGGCCCTCGATCGAGTCCGTGGCTCCTGCCGGGGTGAAGCGTTCCGGGCGATCCTGCAGGGTCAGGTCGCGCGTGTCGATGGGCTCGTTCGGGGCCACGGTGCGCAGGGCCACGACGACGGGGCGCGTGGCCTCCGGTGCGGCCTCGGAGGCCTGGACCCGGCTGAACCACCAGGTCATGCCGGCGCTCGAGGCGAGGCCGAGGCCGGCGGCGAGAACGATCCTGGGAATGCGAACGGGATTCATGGAGCCTCCTGGCGCATCGTGGCCGTGGCGGCGAGCCAGAGCGGGACGGGAAGGCCGGGGATGCGCAGGGTCACCTCGAGCGGGTGATCGAGCCGGACCTGCACGTCGGACCCGTCGGACGAGCGGGGGTGCCCGATCGAGACCCGGGTCCCGGTGGTCTCTATCCCCGCTCCGGACAGGTACGCGAGCGTCGTCTCGCGTACCCGGCCGTCGGGGCGACCGAGGGCGCCCAGCCGGGCACCCTCGCGGGCAGCATTCGTGAGCACGAGCTGGGTCCCGAAAATCTGTCCCAGGGCGAAGATCCCCGTCACCAGGGCCAGGACCAGGGGCAGGACCAGGGCCGTCTCGACGGTGGCCTGGCCGGATACATCAGCAAGTTGCATCACGTGCTTCCGTTACTTGCTGGTGCTGCTCAGCGTGTTGGCGATTGCTGATAGCATCTTGTTGACATTCGTGCCCATCATGGTCAGCGCACCGACCGTCACGACGGCGATGAGGCCCAGGATGAGTCCGTACTCGGTCAGCGCCTGGCCTTCCTCGTCCCGGATGAAGTTCGCGAGCATGGTCATGGGGAATCTCCTCCTCGGTGGGTTTGGGGGGCGAACGAGGCCATCATCGTCGGCACGCGTGACATCGCTTTCACGCTCGCGTTACGGCAGCTTTCGGATGTCCGTCAGCCGATTCCAGGCGACCTCGACTTCCCGGGCGAGCCTCTCGAGTTCGCGGACTCCCTGGAGCCGGGCGCTTGCCCGCTCGAAGAGCCGAACCCGCGCCCCGTGCTGGAGTCCAGCGTGCATGAGGGCTCTCAGGGTCTGCTCGCCGAGGCTCGCCCGGACCCCCGCGGGGAGGGTTTCCAGGATGGCTCCTGCTTCTCCCTCGATCCCCGTCAGCCGCGAGAGCACGCGATCGAGCAATTCGACCGGTGCCGAGGCACGGGCCCTCACCCGCAGGACGTGGTCATAGAAGGCGATCTCGGGGGCCAGTCGCTTCACGTGCAGGGACAGGTCGGGCGTCCGGAGCACGATTCGCGGCTCGCGTCTCCCGCGGATGACGTCCTCGATGTGAAAGCATCCGAGGTCCATCGCGGCCACGAAGTGCCACTTCAGTCCGAATCTGCGGTGCTGGCCCAGGAAGGCGTGGACATCCGCATCGGACAGCCAGAGGAGCTGCTCGATGCGCCGCCGGACGGTGCGCAGGTCGCTCGAGTAGAGCACAGGGTGCGTGTGAAAGGCGCCCAGCTCCGCATGGTCGAGGTCGTGGGGGCGGCAGCGATAACGGACTCCGACCGTGCCGCTTCCCGGCGCCCGGACGGTCGCGGTCGTGAGGTTCTGATACTCGAGGATCCGGTCTTCACAGCCTCCCATCATCCCGGCCCGCTCGTCGAAGACCGGCAGCCGACGGCGAAGGGATGAGGCGGAGGCGGTCAGGGTGTTGAGCATGCTCAGCCCGAACTCGTCGATGAGCCGGACATGCATCGAGGCCGAAACGCGCAAGGGCTCTCCAGGGTTCTCGGACGGGGGGGATCCGTTCGAAGGGGTATCCATCCTGGAGATCACGTGTTATTGTAAACATCGAGTTACGGAGACATCGATCACAGAGCACATTTGATCTATCGATCACATATTTCTGTCGATCATTGTGATCAAATGTCTCCAGATGATCATTGGCACTGTTCCGGAGGACCCCCCGCTCATGGCCCGTACACGTTCCCTGTCTCTCCCCTCCAAGGCGCAGCCCTTCCTGAAATGGGCGGGGGGCAAGACTCGCTTGCTGGCCCAGTTCGAGCCGATGTTTCCGCGCCGGTTCCGTCGCTACCACGAACCCTTCATCGGGGCGGGAGCCGTGTTCTTCCATCTGCAGGCGCGCGAGGCGTTCATCTCGGACACCAATCCGGACCTCGTCACGTGTTACCAGGTCCTCCAGGCGGACCCGGCCAGCCTGATCGAGGTGCTCCGGATGTACCGGCATGATCGCGATTTCTACTATCACGTCCGCGATCTCGATCCCCGCGAGCTGAGTCCCGTCCAGCGGGCCGCGCGGATGATCTTTCTCAACAAGACCTGCTTCAACGGTCTCTGGCGCGTCAACCGGCAGGGGCGCTTCAACGTACCCTTCGGAGATTACAAGAATCCCCGGATCGTCGATGCCGACAACCTGGCTCTCGTTCACGCGGCCTTGCAGGATGTCCACGTCCGGCAGGCTGGCTTCGAGCAGGCCATGGCCGACGTCGAGCGCGGGGACTTCGTGTACCTCGACCCGCCCTACCATCCGGTCAGCACGACGGCCCGTTTCACGAGTTACGGGGCCGACGACTTCCGGGAAGCCGATCAGCGTCGACTCGCCGAGGAGTTCCGTCGGCTGGATGCGCGCGGTGCCCGGGTCATGCTGTCGAATTCCGACACGCCCCTCGTGCACGAGCTCTATGCCGGCTATCGGCTCGACCTCGTCACCTGCAACCGGGCGATCAACCGGGATGCCACCAAGCGTGGTGCCATCCACGAGGTGGTCGTCCGGAACTACTGAGGTCGATCCGGGCCAGGTTCCGGGTATCACTCTTCCTGGAGGGAGGGCGAGCCCGATGCGTGGTGGTCCCGTGACCTGGAGGGTGTTCTGGCAATCGGCCGTGCTGGCGCTCTGGGCGTTGAGCCTCGTCGCCTGTCGGACGGATATGCGAAACTTCTGGGACCTGCCCTAGGGGCCGCGAGGTGGCCCCGGGCGCCTCACTTCGCGATCATCTCGCCTGGCAGGTGATGAGTCCACGCGAGCCCCGCGATGAGCAGGCCGAGGGCGATTCGGTAGCCGATGAAGCCCCACATCGACCGCTGCTGCAGGAACTGCATCAGGAACCGGATGCAGAGGTATCCCACGACGCCCGAGGTCACGATTCCCACGGCGAACGCCGGCAACTGCGGACTCGCGAGGATGTGGCTCATGATGCCGGCGGGTTGGGCTCCCTGGAGCCGGATCGCGACGTCCTCGACCGTGTCCTTGGCCTTGAACAGGCAACTGGCCAGGATGATGGGGAAGCCGAGCAGGAACGAGAACCGGGCCGCCGACTCCCGGCTGAAGCCCATGAACATCGCAGCCGTCATGGTCGCACCGGAACGCGAGGTGCCCGGTATGAGCGCGCAGGCCTGGGCGATCCCGATGGCGATCGCCTGGGGCAGGCGCAGATGGGTGAGTTCCCTGACTCGCGTGCCCACGACCTCGGCGAGCCCCAGCAGGAAGGCCACTCCGATGAGCATCGTGGAGATGACGAGGGGGGAACGGAAGGTGGTCTCGACGGCCTCTTCGAGCATGAGACCCGCGGCGGCGGCCGGCACGCACCCCAGCACGACCATCCAGGCCAGGCGTGCCTCGTCGTTCCAGGCTGCTCGTCCCTTCATCACGCTCAGCAGTCCTGCCCGGCCCATCCCGATGAAGTCGCGCCAGAAGTAAACCGCCACGGCGGCGAAGGTGCCGAGATGCAGGGCCACGTCGAACGTCAGACCAGGGTCTTTCCAGCCGAGGAGTGCCGGGACGAGGATGAGATGCGCCGTGCTGGAAATGGGGAGGAATTCACTCACACCCTGGACGGCGCCGAGCACGGCTGCCTGGAACAGATCCACCGGATGGCCTTTCGGAAGAGGGATGACGATCGCTCATGCTAGCACGGCGGACCTCCACGGAGGCCCGCCGCATCGGCTTGGCGAGGTCTTGTCAGTAGGAAATGCTCGATCCGAGGCCGATCGCCGCCTGGGACAGCAGGGCGAGTTCCTGCATGCTCGGCGGGGTGTAGGAGCGCCCCTCGTTGGCAGCGATCTCGAAGGCCTTGGCCGTCAGGGCCGCGAACAGGACGCCGCGCTGGATGTCCTGACCGAATCCGGCTCCCGAGTAGCGAGAGAGGTCACCGGGGCTCCGGATGCCCGACCGGACCATCAGGTGCGCGGCGTCCGGGGACATGTTCCGGATCCGCATCATGTCGGCCATCTGACCGTAAACGATGAGCCGGTCGGCAGGGATGCCGGTGAGAAACGACGTGATCGACCGTCGGAACCCCCCGCCCGTCGCAAAGCGCAGCATGAACGGGTTTCCGGCACCGACCATCCGCAGCCGGTGGAGGTCCTGGTCGTTTCCGAGCAACCGGCTCATCAGGTACAGGTTGGCACTGCCCTGGCTTTCCATCACGGGCTGCTGGGCCAGGACGGGGGCTGCGCCACCTGCCTGGACGGCGCTGGTGGCCACCGCGGGGCGTGCATAGGTGAGGGACGGGATGCCCTGGACTTGCATGGGGGTCCTCCTGCCACTGGACGGTCTGACGAGGGGCTTATCGGACCCGAGATGTTCGAGCTTTCTTAAGTCGGGTTCAAGCCCAGATGAACTCCCGGGTCATGCCAGGGTTTGACAACCTGCCCCGCCGCACGATAGGCTCCAGATGTCACGGGGCGTAGCGCAGCTTGGTAGCGCATCTGCTTTGGGAGCAGAGGGTCGTGGGTTCGAATCCCACCGCTCCGACCAGTCGTGCGGGTGTAACTCAGCGGTAGAGTTCCTGCCTTCCAAGCAGGATGTCGTGGGTTCGAATCCCATCGCCCGCTCTCCACAGGTCGGTCAGACCGAGCCCTCCTGCGGGAGGGCTCGATTCTTGTCTGGGGACCTCGAGATTCTGCGCGACTCGGGACCTCTTGGCTGCAAGAAAAAACCATTAAGTTTCCGTTTTTCCCCGTAAGCTTGCGTTTCGGCGGGGAAAAAAACAGGCATGTCCTTGACCGGTCAACGGAGAGTGTCATGAGCAGTGCCATCCACGTCATTCCTGATCCTGCCCAGCTTCTGGCCGAGGCACGGGCCGCGGTCGTCAAGAGTCGGTATTTCCAGCACGGCAGGACGGATCGCTACGGGCATGTCGTGGGGTTGCGCGAGTACCCCGCCGGACGCGTGCCCACCGATCATCAGGTTCACCACTATGACCAGGCCGGGCGAGTCATCCTGTTCGAGAAATACACGAGAGATTTCTCGAAGCCCACGTATCGTCTCTACCGATACGCTGGAAACGTCATGAACGAGGCCATCTGGATCGACCGCTACGGCCACATCGAGCATCATCACTGCTTCCAGTATGACCGGGTAACCGGTCAGATGGTCTGGCGGGCCGAGTACCAGCCCGACGGGACGCTGTTCTACAGCGTCGCATCCACCTACGATTCTGTCGGAAACCTCGTCGAGGATGCCTACTTCGACCGGAATGACGTGTTCGTGAAGCGGGAGGCTTACGAGCATGACAAGGCGGGAGACGTCACCCGCGAACGTTTCTATGACCACGAGAATGCCCTGGTGGGGTTCAACACATTCACCTACGACAAGCAGAGGCGCCTGACCTCCCGAATCTGGCATGGACCGGATGGCGTGCGACGTTCCCGTTTCGCATACACCTACGATCGCCAGGACAGGCTGTCTCGTCTCACCGTCCATGGTCCCACCGACAAGAATCCCCTGGTCCAGGAGTTCACGTACGACGACGTGGGCAGCGTCACCCGGGAACGCTGGATCGAGGCCTCGGGACAGGTCGTCAAGGAACTCGTCTTCTGAGGCCTGCGGGTCTCGCATTCCCTCCTGGAGGAGCCGTGAGCGATATCTCGGGTATCGATCCCATCAAGCAGACCATCAAGATCAATGCGGCGGCGATCGCTGCCGCCGCAGCGTCCGCGCAAGCCCTGCCCGGGGCCGCCGAGGCCCCTGCTCGCGATCAGGTCAGCATCCAGACGTCCGATGCGTCCGACCTTGGCCTGGGGGAAGCCTCAGGTCCCGGAGGGCAGCGCGGGCGCATCCTGCCCGAGGCGGCTCCTGCCGATCTCATGTCGGCCATCGGCAGCGCTCCCGTCGCGAGTGCGATGCCCGGGATGGCCTCTTCCGGCAAGGCGATCGAGATGCCTCGCCCCGTGCCGTCTCCCCCCATCCAGGGCACCCCGCGTTCCGACATGCCCTCGAGCGTCTCTTACAGCTCTCCGTCCTCGGTCAAGCCTGAACCCCGTTACCTCGACGTCCAGGGCTGCACCGGCATGGGGGCAGCCTCCGGGAAGTCTTACAAGGTGCTCGAGAGTGATGCGATCGCCATGTACTCGCTTCTCAAGGAAAAGCCGCTCTGGCAAATGGATGAGCTGAAGTACGCCCTCAAGACCTACTTCGGGATCGAGGCCGAGGTCACCAAGGTGGACGGGCGCAACGCCATCGTCGGGAACGATGGACGTGTCATCGCGGTCGATACCGAGGGCAACGGGGCGATCGACATCAACGATCTCCAGTTCGGTCAGGCCCTTCAGTCCGCTGGCGTCGACATCTCGCAGATCAAGAGTGCGAGCGAGATGATGAAGGACCAGATCAACGCCATGAGTCTCGCGCTCAAGGTGTGCGAGGACCTCCAGAAGATGAACAAGGAGATCGCAGAGCGCGAGATGGCCATGGAGTCCATCCGGGCCAGTGCAGAGGCTGCCGGTGCCAAGGCACGCGGGGCTGCAGGAGCTGTCGCCGCTTCTGCCATGCCGCTATCTCCGGCGTCGTCTCCGGATGCTTCCTCTTCTTCCCAGGGCGCGTCTTCAGCCGGCGCAGCGGCGTCCGCGGCGGCGGGAGCTTCGGCGGCTTCAGCCGCTGCGCCATCGGCACCTTCTACCGGTAGCAAGGGGATTGCCTGATGGATACCCCCCTGCTCACCCGGGCCGAGGTCGTCGAGCGAATCGAGCGCTTCAATGCCTGCCTGGCTCGCGAACACGAACTCAAGCAGAAGCTTGTCTCGATGAAGATCCGTGGAGATTTCCAGCGCGTGCGCGAGATGATGGCCGAACACGACGCCCTCATCGCAGAGATCAGTCGCATCCAGCTCGAGGAGATGGTGCCCATCATCGTGGAGCTGGACCGGTTCACCAAGGCCGGCCTCGCCGTCCTGGAAGCATACTACCGTGACAGGTCGTAAAGCGCTGCTGGTCTTTCCCCCGCAGTGGACCCCCCAGAATCCGCACTTCGCCCTGCGTGCTCTGGCGGGTCACCTGCGGGCCAACGGCATCGAGGTCGCCGTGCGCGACCTCAATGTCGAGTATTACGATTCCATCCTGACGCCGGAAAGCCTCTCGCTGGCCCGGGACCGGATCCGTCTGGACCTGGAGTACCTCGGATATCAGACCATCATCCGGCAGATGATCGACGAGCAGAGCCACAGGGCCGATATCGATGCTGCCCGGTTCACGGCCATGAAGCGATTCGAGGAGCACCACCCCGGTGCCCTGGATCGCCTGCCGGGTCTCATCCTCGACGCGAAGGAGACCCTCCGCGATCCACGCCGCTATTACAACCCGGACTACCTGATCGACGCGTTCCGGACCATCGATCTGGCGTTGCAGGCGCTTTCGTTGCCGTATCATCCGGCCAATCTCTCGTACATCTACTTCGACCAGCCGGATGCCCGGTTCACGATCCGCACGGCGCACGAGTTTGCCAACTCACCCGCGGCGAACATGTTTCATGCTTTCTTCGAGGGGCAGATCGAGTCGCTCCTGGCCGAGGAGGCGTCCTACATCGGCATCTCGATCAACTCGTTCTCCCAGGTGCTGCCGGGCCTCACGCTGGCGCACATGCTGCGGAAGGCCGCGCCGCCCGGTGTGCATATCGGACTGGGCGGCAATCACCTGGGGCGCGTCAAGGAGACGTTGCTCGAGAGACCCGACTTCTTCGAGTATTTCGCCCACAGTCTCGCGACCAGCGAGGGCGAGCAGCAACTGGTCCACATGGTGCAGGCCCTCGTGGACGGGCAGAGCCTCGAGGACGTCCCCAACATCCTGTTCGTCGGCGAGGACGGCGTGCCCCGGGCCTCGAAGGCGGCGAAGCCGCCGCAGATGGACCGGATCGGTCATCAGGACCTTGCCGGTCTACCGATGGACCTCTACTTCTCCCCCGAGCCCCTGCTGACCATCCAGGCCAGCAAGGGCTGCTACTGGGGCAAGTGCTCGTTCTGCGATTCGTTCTTCGGGGTCGATCTCGACTTCAAGTCGATCGACAAGCTCGTCGCCGAGATCCGCCATCTCAAGGAGACCTACGGCGTCCGGTTGTTCCAGTTCATCGACGAGGCGCTCCCACCGAACTACATGGAGGCGATGGCCCGGCGCTTCATCGAGGAGAAGCTGGACATCCAGTGGTTCAGCAACGGTCGCCTCGAGACGGGGTTCACCCCCGACCTCATGAGCCTGCTCCATCAGGCAGGTCTCAGGATGGTTCTCTGGGGGTACGAGACGGGCGCGCCGCGCATCCACAACCTGATCAAGAAGGGTGTCGCTTTCAGCCGGCGCCATGACATCCTTCGCGGGGCGGCAGAGGCGGGCATCTTCAATTTCGCGTACATCTTTTTCGGCTTTCCCTCCGAGACCCTCGAGGAGGCAAACGCCACGATCGATGCCATGTGCGAGAACACGGACATCATCCACGCGTACGGACGCTCGGTCTTCACCCTCGGCAAGCAGAGCCCACTCTACGCCGATCTCGAGAAGAACGGAGACATTCTCGAGGCCGTCGTGGACATCGAGGATCTGTCCTCCAACATCTCGTTCAAGACCCGCGGTGGCATGTCCGACGAGGAACTGCATGCGGTCATGAAATCGTGCACCACCCGGTGCTCCGAGGCCCATGACCACGCGCTGTGGTTCTACCTCCGGAGCCGGGAGAACATCCACTACTATCTGGCCCGGTTCGGGGCCGAGCACGTCCGGAAGGCCACGTTCAAGCGATTCCATGCCCAGCCCGTGGAGCAGGCCTGACGTGGCGCCTGGGCGATCGGTCTCGTTCTACCTCCGGGTGGCGTGTGCCGTCTTCCTGGTCACGGGATGCACGACTGCGGTCCTTCCAGGCACGGGGTCGCCTTCCCGTCCGCAGACGCCATCATCTCTGGCCGAGGTCGCGGGTCCCGTGACCGTCTCGGGGCAGGTTCTCGGGGAGGATGGATTTCCCGTGGCGGGGGTGCGCGTCCGGATCTATCCGGCACCGGAGGATCCGCTGAAGACGGTGGCCCCGCTTCGCACGGTCGCTCCCCTGAAAACCGTGGCTCCCTACCGAACCCTTGCAGTCATCGATGCGCGCGAGGCCGTGACCGATGCGTCCGGGCAATACCGGATGGTGGGCCTTGCCGGGGGGCCCTTGGCCGTGCTGGCCGAGCAGGGCGATCGACTCAAGGCCTTTGCCCGGATCGAGGTGGGTGACGGAGACCATGCGGGCGTCTCCTTGCGCCTGCAGCCGACCGGGGCCATCCGCGGGGTGGTCTCGGCGCCCGACCAGCCCCTCGTGAACGATTTCACGCGGGTGGAGGTCTTCGTTCCCGGTTTACCCTACGTGGTCCGACCTGCCGAGAACGGGACCTTCCTGATCACCGGATTGCCCGTCGGGGATCACGTGCTGCGAGCTTACCGTGAGGGCCTCGGTGAGGCCGGACGGGGCCAGGTCAGGGTCCAACCCGGCGGGGTCACGGACGTCGGGGCGATGGTGCTTACCCGGAGGGTGCCGCGTCTGACCCGCCTCGATCCCCCGTACGTGCCGGAAGGCGGCGTCTTGCGGCTGGTCGGCGAGAACCTGGGTATCCAGACGGGGGATCCCTTCCAGGTGTTCGTCGACGGGAAGGTCGTCCGAGGCGCCAGGGCCATCGATGCAGCCACGATCGAGGTGCCTGTCACTCCGGGCGTGGCTTCCGGCAAGGTCTTCGTCACGGTGGGCTCCCTCGAGAGCAATGAACTTCCGTTTCACAAGATCGTCGAACTCGCTATCGGAGTTCCGGAAGGTGCTCTTGCCCTGTCACTCGGTCAAACGCACCGGATTCCAACCGCCATCGGGATTCCGGACGATGGCGAGGAGCCCGTGTCCCTCTCGGTCGGTCCGGTCTGGTCGGTCGCGGGATCTGCGGCGACCCTCGACTCGGACCGGGTCCTGGAGGCGGTCCGGGTGGGTG
>JBIIHZ010000330.1:0-3279 GCA_044235265.1 Candidatus Sericytochromatia bacterium | reverse complement strand
CGCGCAGCCGCGCTCCTTGTTGCGGACGTACACGTGACTGGCCGGGTCGTCACCCACCAGCACGACGGCAAGCCCCGGACGGGCCAGCCCCGCCGCGACGCGTGCTTCGACGCGGACGCGCAGGGCCTCCTCGCGGGCGTACGCGACGGCCTTGCCGTCGAGCAGGGGAGAGCGGAGCGTCGCGGTCTCGGTCACGGAGTCACCTGCTTCCTCTTGGATCGGCCGGTGCATGCTAGCACGCATGGACGAAGCCTGCGCCCGGCATGACAAGTAGCCTGGGTGCCGGGCCTGGGTGGTCGCGCGCACATGGACGGAGGACGACGGACATGTGGGAGGCCTTCGCGGGAGCGTGGTTCGGCTTGCAGGCCGTCCCCAAGTTCGACGAGCGTCTCGGCCACGGGGGCTGGTCGGGAACGCGTACCCGGGGTGCGGCCCTGTATCGAGATCTGGGCGTGCAGCTCACGCGGGAGGGCTACCCCTGGCGGCTCGACGAACCTGCTCCCGGCACGCGGCCCCACGCCCCTGACCTCGATTCGGCCGTCTCCATCCCTCGTGCGGCGGGGCTCGGAGTGATGCTCATGTGCATGGACACTCCGGCCTGGGCGGCCGCGACGGGCCCCACCACGGGAGATTCTCCGCACGCCGTACCCCGGGGGCTGTACGAGCCCGTATTCGTCAACGGTCGGGACGATGCGCCTCCGGGCGTGGCCGTCAATCCGGCGAACCTCTGGGCCACCTGGCTCACGCGGGTGGCCCGTCGGCACCGGGGGCAGGTCCTGGCCTACCAGATCTGGAACGAGCCGGACTTCCCTTCCGGGGACCTGGGCCGCGCCCCGGGGGATCCGGTCCGGAGCTGGTGGGGCAGCGTGGACGACTATGCGCGACTCTTGCGGGTGGCGTCCCGGACGATCCGGCGTGTGGACCCGGGGGCTGCGATCGTCACGGGCGGGCTCGGTTATCCGGCCTACCTCCAGGCCTTGCTGGATCGGGGGGGCGGCCCCGACCTCGACGTCGTGGATTTTCACGCTTACGGCGGTCCCACCTCGGACGGCGCCGTGCGGGCGCTGCTCGACGTCGCGAGCGGCTTCCGGCAGGTCCTGCGCCGGCATGGCCTCGAGCGCCCCCTGTCGTGCTCGGAATCGGGATTCCCGGCCCGGGACCCCGCCGAGCAGGCGGCTGCCCTGGCGAAGCTCTACGTCACGGCCCGTACGGAGGCGATCGGACCCCTGGCCTGGTATGCCGCCACCAACCCCAGCTGGCGGCAGATGGGGCTGGTGGACGGCTGGTCGCTCGCGCGTCCCCGCGGCGGGTTCGCGGCCTATCGCACCATGTCCCGGCTCCTGAACCAGGCCCGGCCGCTCGAGGGGGGGCTGCGGCCACCCCAGGTCGTCGAGCACCGCTTCGACACTCCCGGCGGCGAGCTCCGGGTCGCGTGGGCGCCGTATCGACGTCCGACTGCCGCCTGGCCGTGGCGGTTTCCCGCGGGTGGGTGGCGGGTGACGCCCGGGGGAGAGGTGCGTCCTTGCCCGGACGGCCGGGTCGCCCTGGCGTCGGAGCCCGTGCTGTGGTGCGCCCGCCGCCCGGCCTTACCGGGGCACGGGGTCGGAGAGGGGCTGCCCTTCGTGGCGGGATCGGTAGCGGTGGCATCGGTCGAGGCCTCGGTCACGGACCCGGGGGGCTTCCACGAGGCAGAGTGCGCCGTGGACGGGGACCCTGACACCGAGTGGCTCGGCAAGGCAGGCGAGGGCGCCCGACTGACCTGTACGCTGGTCCGTCCGGCTGCCGTGGCCTCTCTGGCGCTCAAGACGGGTCCGCGCGAGACGCCGCTGGTGGTGCGCCTGAACGGATCGGACGGTCGAACGGTCGGTCGCGTTCGCCTCCCCGCTGGCGGCGAGTGGAGTCTCGAACGACTGGGACTGCCACCCGGCCCCCCCGTCGCGCGCATGGAGGTCGTCTGGCCCGCCGCGCGCCAGGCTCCGCGGCTATTTCACGTCGAGCTCGGGCTGCGCGACGGTCGCTGACGCCCGGGCCAGGCGCCAGGCATCCCAGGCCGAGAAGGCTCCGAACAGGGCCAGTCCGACCAGGAAGCCGC
Source organism: Candidatus Sericytochromatia bacterium (assembly GCA_044235265.1). Lineage (GTDB taxonomy): Bacteria > Cyanobacteriota > Sericytochromatia > S15B-MN24 > UBA4093 > JAYKJE01. The sequence continues at coordinate 1,187 of JBIIHZ010000330.1, read as the reverse complement.
CCTCGGTCCAGTCGGTTCCGGCATCGCTGCCGAGGGAGGGCGATCGCCCCGATACCAGAGGCAGGGCCACGCGCGAGCCGAGCACGGCTCCCAGCAGCCCCGAGCCCAGGCTCGCGAGCGGTGCACCGACCGACCGCCAGGGGTCACGCAGGTATGCGTAGGGCAGCAGGCTCGAGGCGGCCGCGGTGCCCACGCTGACGACGGCGTTGGCCCCCAGGAACGGCGGGGCGATCGCCACCAGACCAGCCCCGAGACCCAGCGCCATGGCGAGAGTCGGGTCGGGACGATCGGAGGTCGTGGCCGCCTGGCGCGGCGTGTCGGCCGGGGTTTCCGGAGCGGGAATCATCGGCGTGAGCAGGCTCGCGGTCGCCAGCTGGGCGGACAGGATCCAGGTGGTCGGGGACATGGGGAGCCTCCTCGGGCGGCGATGGCCTATCATGCCATGGCTGCCCCGTCCCGGTGGAGGTCCCGTGTCGCGTCCCCTCGCCCGCATCTTCCCGTCCGTCCTCGGCGCCCTGGTCGGACCGAGCGTGCTCGCGGCCACCGGCTGCGCCCCTGGCGCCCAGGATCCTTCCACGGCGGGCAGGCGTTTCTTCCTCGCGCCCGTCATGCCCGAGGCCCTTGCCCGCCTCAAGAGCACGGGCACCGTCGCGGTCACGACCACCGACGCGCTCACGTTCGCCCCCGTGGGTCGGGCGCCGCGCGCGGGCCTCGTGTTCTATCCGGGTGGCTACGTCGATCCTCGCGCGTACGGGACCACCGCGATGGACCTCGCCGAACGGGGCTTCCTGGTGACCATCCCCCGGGTTCCCTTCGGGCTTGCCTTCTCGAACGCGGCGGCGGCCACGGAGTGCGTCAAGCGCCACCCGGAAGTCCCTGCCTGGGCCGTCGGGGGCCATTCCGTGGGGGGAGTCGTGGCGGCCCTCTACGCCAAAGATCACCCGGATACCGTGAAGGGGCTCGTGTTCTGGGCCTCGTATCCGGCCGATTCCACGGACCTGTCGAAGGGCCCGGTCAAGGTCCTGTCCGTCTCGGGCACACTCGACGGGCTCTCGACGCCTGAGAAGCTCGAGCGGGTCGACAGGCTGCTGCCGGTCGACGCCACCCGGGTCCGGATCGAGGGCGGGAATCACGCTCAGTTCGGCTGGTATGGATTCCAGGACGGCGACCGCGTCGCGACCATATCG
>JBIIHZ010000329.1:0-3295 GCA_044235265.1 Candidatus Sericytochromatia bacterium | reverse complement strand
ACCCGCGCCTCACGGTGGATCCATCAAACGGCAGCAGCCTGCCGGGCAGCCTTGAATTCGGCGATCAGCTGCGGGATGACCTCGTGGACATCTCCGACGATCGCCACGTTGGCCACCTTCATGATGGGCGCCTCGGCATCGGTGTTGATCGCGATGATATATCGGCTCGAGCGCATCCCGACCAGGTGCTGGATGGCCCCGCTCACGCCGCAGGCGACGTAGAGCTTCGGCGAGACGGTCTTGCCCGTCTGACCGACCTGCTCGCCGTGCGGACGCCAGCCAGCGTCGACCACCGCACGCGAGGCACCCGTCGCTGCGTTGAGTTCGGCGGCGAGGCCCTCGATCAGGTGCCAGTTCTCGGGGCCGCCCATGCCGCGTCCCCCCGTCACGATGATCTCGGCATCCGTGACGGACAGCTTCCGGGCCGCCTCGCGGATGACGTCCTTCACGGTCGTGCGCGAGGTCACCCAGGCGTCGTCCACGGCGAAGGGGATCACCTCGCCGCTGCGGCCTGCATCCTCGGTTCCGCGGGCGAAGGCCTTGGGCCGGATGGTGGCCATCTGAGGCCGGATCTCGGAGGTCGAGACCGTGAGGTTCGAGCCACCGAAGACCGGGTGGGTCTTGTGGATCAGGCCTTCGACCACCTCGAGCTTCGTGCAGTCGGTCGTGAGCGTCGTCCCGAAGCGCACGCCGAGGCGGCCCGCAACGTCCTTGCCCAGGGGGGTATTCCCGAAGAGGATGGCCTCGGGCGTGAACTCATCGAAGACATGTGTGAGCGTCTCGAGAGCCGGTTCCGTGCGGAGCGGCTGCAGCGCGGCGTGGTCGGCCACGATCACGCGGTCGGCGCCGAAAGCGATGAGCTTCTGAGCGAGCGGGGCCACCTCGTGACCCAGGAGGACCGCCCCGACGGGCTGTCCGAGGGCATCGGCGAGGGGCCGTGCCGCGGCGAGCAACTCGACCGAGATGCTCTTGAGGTCTCCCTCGGCTGCCTCGGCGACGATCCAGATTCCGTTATGCGACATGGTTCGGTTTCTCCTCGTCCTAGACCAGCTTCTCGCCGTGCAAGTACTCGACCAGCTTGCGGCTGACCTCGCCTGCGGCGCCCGTGAGGGTCATGGCCGCGGGGCGCGGTTCCGGGTCGAGGATGGACACCACGCGCGTGCAGGCACCCGCGGCACCCACCTGGTCGGAAGCGAGGCCGAGGTCGTCGAGCGACAGGGCCTTCAGCTCCTTCTTGTTGGCGGCCATGATCCCCTTGAAGGAGGGCAGGCGGGGCTCGGTGGTGATCTTGCCGATGGTCACGAGCGCGGGCATCCCCACCGTCACGACCTCGACGGCGCCCTCGACGTCACGTTCGACGACGACGGTGCGGTCCTCGGTCTGCAGGCTCGCCTGCTTGCCGAGCGTCACCTGGGGCCAGCCCAGCAGTTCCGCCGTGGCCGGTGCCGTCTGGTAGGTGTCCGAATCCGACGAGCGGACGCCCGCCACCAGCACGTCGACCTCGCCGATCTGCTGGACCGCGGCGGCGAGGGCCCGGGCCACGCCCAGATAATCGCTGCCGGCGAGGCGCGGGTCCGTCACGAGCACGGCGCGATCGGCGCCCTTCGCGAGCGCCTTCTTGATGGTGTCACGGGCGGCCTCGGGGCCGACGGTCACCGTCACGATCTCGAGGTCGGGATGGGAATCTTTCCACTGGAGCACCTGCTCGAGGGCGTAATCGTCCATCGGATTGATGATGCTCTGCAGGCCTTCCCGGACCAGCGTGCGGGTCTCGGGATCGTAGCGCTTGGGTTCATTGGTGTCTGGGACGTGCTTGAGGCAGACAACCACTCTCACGGCAACACTCCTTCGTGCGGGGTCGTGCGGTCTGTTGACGGGCGCCGGTTGGCACCCCGATCGGGGCGATCATAACACGGGGGGGACTGCCTTTGGGGGGCTTGCGGGCCGGGGCCTTTCCCGGGACACCGGCCAAGGCGGACAGACCCGCACGCCGGATCTCGTGCAAGGTCGACGCTGGAAGCTCCGTCCGGCTGCGTTAAACCGGAACCATGCGGGAGGGACGCCCGCGACGTGGTCACCGAGGCGCCGGGTGTGCGGCGCGATCGGATCGGATGTAGCCCGGCCTCGAGCAGGAGGCGGCGCCCCCCGGATGCCCACTCGATCGATCTTGAGAGGTGCTTCCATGACCCAAGTCCAGAAGCGGGCCCTGATGGCCCTGTCCCTCGCGATGTCCGCGACGACCGGCTGTTCGGGGTCGCCGACCGGCACCGGCCCCGCCCCCGACCAGGGTGGCGCCCGGCCCGCGGATCCCGTCGTCATCCGCGAGGCCAACCAGGTCAAGCCGGCCAGCGCGGAACTCGTGAACGCCCCCTGCACGACCTGTCCCCCGGCTGCCGCTCCCGCAGCTGCGGCAGGCGCCGCGGCCGTCGCGGCCCCCATCTTCAATGCCGATTGCCGGTTCATCGCCTTCTCGGCCTGTATTGAAGCTCACCGTGGATGTGGCGAGGCAGGCTCCCTGTTCCTGTGGGACGAGGCCATCAAGGATGTCTTCATCCTGAATGGCGCCCTCGCGGGCCTCAACTCGGAGGTCTCGGACCTCACGGACAGCCAGAAGGCCGTCGAGGGGCCCAGCAGCTGCACGTCACTGGCGGTTCTCAACCCCACGGCCTTCGCCGACGGCAAGGTGCTGTTCAGCTTCGGTCACCAGGTCTTCATCTACGACATGGTGTCCGAAGAGCGCGTCACGGTGGCCTTCGACGGTCAGAGCGAGGGCAAGGGTGGTCCTCGTGCCGTCATCACGGCCGATGGCGGCATGATCGCCTACGTCAGCAACCGCGGCACCGTCGTGCTCAAGGAGACGGATGGCGCCTACTACACCAAGACCCGCGAGCTGGCCAAGATCGCGGCGGAGGCCAACGCGCTCTACAACAACGATCTCGGTGATTCCGGAATCATCTACGACCTCGACATCTCGGGCGATGGCCGCTTCCTGGTCGTCAACATCGACGGCCTGCTCTACCTGTACGACGTGATCAACCCGCACCTGTTCCAGCTCCTGCCTCTGAGCGGCTCGGCCCTGGCGGGACGTCCGGACCGCATCGGTCACGTCGCCATCAACTTCGACGGCCGCTTCGTGGCGTTCACGGTCAACGAGCGGCGCGCGGACGATCAGTGCGGCTGGCGCTTCGACAACGACCATCGGCTGCTGGTGCTCGATCGCGCCACCGGCATGATCGACACGGTGCCCTACCCCAACCTCGGCGTGAACCTCGGCGGCAAGAAGGCGACGATCCTC
>JBIIHZ010000328.1:0-3300 GCA_044235265.1 Candidatus Sericytochromatia bacterium | reverse complement strand
CGAACCACCAGGTTAGCACGGCGGTGGATCGGATGGCAGGCGGGTGCTACCATGCAGCCGGTCCCCCGTTTTCGCGGAGCTACGCATGGCCAAGGATGCTTCCTTCGATATCGTTTCCCAGGTCGACATGGCGCTCATGACCGATGCGGTCCACCAGGCCTTGAAGGAAATCGAGTCTCGCTTCGACCTCAAGGGCACGGGCTGCAACCTCGAACTCGAGAAGTCGCACGTGACGGCCCAGGCGCCCGACGACTTCAAGCTGCGCAACATCGTCGAGATCCTCGAGCAGCGGATGGTCAAGCGCGGGCTCACCATCAAGGCCCTCAAGCATGGCAAGGTCGAGTCGGCCCTGGGCGGAACCTTCCGGCAGGAACTCACCATCCAGCAGGGCATCTCCAAGGAGATGGCGAAGACGCTCACGGGAGCCATCAAGGAATCCAAGATCAAGGTCCAGGCCCAGATCCAGGACGACCAGATCCGCGTGACGGGCAAGAGCCGGGACGACCTCCAGGCCGTCATCGCCCTCCTCAAGAAAAAAGATCTCGAGATCGACCTCCAGTTCATCAACTACCGGTAGGAGTGCATCATGCGCGTCATCCTCAAGCAGGACGTCAAGGACATCGGGAAGGCCGGACAGGTCGTCGACGTCTCGGAAGGCCACGCCCGCAACCTGCTCTTCCCCCGCGGCCTGGCCGTCGAGGCGACCGAATCGAACCTCCGGCAGATCGCCAACGAGGCCGAGAAGGCCCGCAAGAAGGCTGAACGTCTCAAGGCCGAGGCCCAGGACCTGGCCCGCCGACTCGAGGGCAAGGTCGTGACCATCGGCGCCAAGGCCGGTGAGGGGGGCCGCCTCTACGGCGCCATCACGGCCAAGGAAGTGGCGCTCGAGACGAAGAAGCAGACCGGCTTCGAGGTCGACAAGCGCAAGCTCGAGATGCCGGACGGGGTGCGGGCACTGGGGTTCCACGACATCCCCGCGCGCATCCATCCCGAGGTGACGGCCAAGCTGCGCGTCCACGTCGTCGAGATCAAGTAAGCCCCGGTCCACCCCGCGGCCGGAGGCCCCATGAGCGACCCGCTCCTCGAGCGCATCCCCCCCCAGAGCCTGGAAGCCGAGCAGTCGGTCCTGGGGGCGCTGCTGATCTCGCCGGATGCCGTCACGCGGGTCGCCGAACTGCTGCGTCCGGACATGTTCTACCGGGCGGCCCACGGGACGCTCTTCAAGCACATCCTGGGCCTTGCCGAGAAGGGCGAACCCGTCGACCTGGTCACGGTCTCCTCGGCCCTGCGCAGTGCGGGCGTGCTCGACGAGGTCGGTGGGTACTCCTACCTGATGGACCTGGCCGCGGGCATCCCGACCGCCGCCAACGTCGAGTACTACGCCAAGATCGTCGAGCAGAAATCGCTGCTGCGCGCGCTCATCACCGCAGGCACCAAGATCGTCGAGATCGGCTACACCCCCACCGACCAGGTCGACGAGGTCCTCGACCAGGCCGAGCAGACCATCTTCGACGTCGCGGAGGGTCGCCGCCAGGCCAAGGCCGTCTCGCACATCAAGGACATCCTGAAGGACACGTTCCAGACCATCGAGGAACGCTACGAGAACCAGTCCCCGGTCATGGGGCACGAGACGGGCTACTACGATCTCGACCAGATGATGTCGGGCGTCCATCCGTCGGATCTCGTCGTCCTGGCCGCCCGTCCGGCGATGGGAAAGACCTCGTTCGCGCTGAACCTCGCGCTGAACGTCGCCAAGCTCAACCAGCTCCCCGTGCTCGTGTTCAGCCTGGAAATGTCCAAGGAACAGCTGGCCCAGCGTCTCATCTGTTCCGAGGCACGCATCGACCAGTCGCGCATCCGGACGGGCTTCCTGTCGGAATCCGACTGGCCCAAGCTCACCGAGGCCCTCGGCGCGCTCGAGCAGGCCCCCATCTACATCGACGACACACCGGCCATCACGGTCATGGAGGTGCGCGGCAAGGCCCGGCGTCTCAAGGCCCTCGAGCGCAAGGAACTGGGCCTCATCGTCATCGACTACCTGCAGCTCATGAGCGCCGGTCGCGGGTCGGACGGGAACCGCGTCCAGGAGATCTCGATGATCTCGCGCAACCTCAAGGCGCTCGCGCGAGAGTTGCAGGTGCCCATCGTCGCGCTGTCGCAGCTCTCGCGTGCCGTGGAATCGCGCACCGACAAGCGCCCCATGCTCTCGGACCTGCGCGAATCGGGCGCCATCGAGCAGGACGCGGACATCGTCATGTTCATCTACCGGGACGAGTACTACAATCCGGACTCGCTCGACAAGAACATCGCGGAAGTCATCATCGCCAAGCACAGGAACGGCCCCGTGGGAATCGTGAAGCTCTTCTTCGAGAAGACCTTCACGCGGTTCGAGAACCTTTCCCAGGAGTCGTCGTACGCCGGGTCCGCCTAGCCAAGAGGGAGCAGCACGCAACATGGGCAATCTCGCCGTTGTCGGCGCGCAGTGGGGAGACGAGGGCAAGGGCAAGATCACGGATCTGCTCGCTCGCCACGCGGACGTGGTGGTCCGGTACGGGGGAGGCCCCAACGCCGGCCACACCGTCATGGCCGGCGATCGCCTCCTGAAGCTGCACCTGGTGCCGTCGGGTATCCTCTACCCGACCACGACCTGCCTCATCGGCGGGGGCTGCGTGGTCGATCCGGAGAGCCTCCTGGCCGAGATCGAACGCCTCCACGAGCAGGGGCTCACCACCGACCACCTGCGCATCTCCGAGACGGCCCACGTCATCATGCCCTACCACCGCGTGCTCGACCGCGCCGAGGAGGCCGCCCGCGCCAACCCGATCGGCACCACGGGCCGCGGCATCGGTCCGTCTTACGGCGACAAGGTGACGCGACAGGGCATCCGCATGCTGGAACTCGTCGACCCGGCGAAGCTGCGCCGCCGGCTCGAAGAGGAGCTTCCGCGGATCAACCGCCTGCTCACCCGCCTCCACGACCTCGAACCGCTCGAACTGGAGCCCCTGCTCGACGCCCTGTCGGCCCAGGGCACCCGCCTGAAGCCCTACGTCATGGACACGGCGCTGTACCTGCACCGCGCCATCCGTGAAGGCAAGCGCGTCCTGTTCGAGGGCGCCCAGGGTGCTCTCCTCGACCTCGAGATGGGCACCTATCCCTTCGTGACCTCGAGCTACCCCGTCGCGGGGGGTGCGGCCGTCGGGTCTGGCGTGGGTCCCGGGGCGATCGGGAAGGTCCTCGGGATCGCGAAGGCCTACGCCACGCGCGTGGGCGGCGGGCCGTTCCCGAGCGAACTGCACGATG
>JBIIHZ010000327.1:0-3311 GCA_044235265.1 Candidatus Sericytochromatia bacterium | reverse complement strand
GCAGCCCATCGATGGCGAGGTGCCCTACGAGGTCGTGCAGAAGATCCGCGCGATGGGCACTTACCGCTCGGAAACCGTGCGCTTCGGCGAACACGCCTACCTGAGCGCCTTTGCTCCGCTGTTCGGGGACTACGGTCAGTTCGTGGGCCTGCTGTACGTCGGCGTGCCGCGCGAACCGTTGACCGAGTCCACCCGTCGCTCCCAGCTCGTCATTCTCGCGCTCGCCGTTCTGGGGGCTATCGCAGCCAGTTTCCTGGCCGCCATGCTGGCCAGGACCATCACGAACCCCATCCGGCAGATGGTCGACCAGGCCTCGGCGATCGCGCACGGCCGCCTGGATGGTCGCCTCGCGATCGATACGGGCGACGAGCTGGAACAGCTCGCCCAGGCCTTCAACTACATGGCGGAATCCCTCTCGGTCATGAAGATCGAGGACCAGAACTGCAACCCGCTCACGCGGCTTCCCGGGAACCGGAGCATCGAGGCCGAGGTCGCGCGGCGCCTGCACGAGCCGGACAACCTGGCCGTCCTCTACATCGATCTCGACCATTTCAAGGCCTACAACGACAAGTTCGGGTTCGAGGCCGGCGACCGGATCATCCAGTACACCGCCTCCACGCTCCAGCAGGCCATCCAGATCGTGGACAACGCAGATGACTACCTCGGCCACATCGGGGGAGACGATTTCATCGTCGTGACCACCCCACGTGCAGCCGAGCGCCTGGGCCAGGAAATCATCCGGCTGTTCGATGCCGAGTTGCCCGGCTTCTATCCGGAAGAAGACCGCAAGCGCGGCTACATCGTGGCCCTCGACCGGCGTGGCCTGCGACAGCAGTTCCCGCTGGTCACCCTGTCGATCGCCATCGTGACCAACGAGCGACGACAGATCCGCGACTTCCTCGAACTTGCCAGCGTCGCGGCGGAGGTCAAGAAGTACGCCAAGAGTATCGAAGGCTCGAGCGTGGCCCGGGACCGTCGCCTGGACCGGACGGGGCCCCTGAACATCGGCAGTACCTCGCTCCTCTGAGGCCCGTGTGGCAGGGGCAGCACATGAATAGAGGGTGGGAACCGTCTGGTTCCCACCCTCTTCGTCTCGAATGGCAACAGGACCGTGCGCGAGGCAAGGTCCTGGCTCAGCCGACGGACGGCGTCTCCACCGGCACCGGCGTGGCCTGCGCGAACATGTAGCCCGTGCCCCGAGCCGTGAGGATCATCTCGGGAGAACTGGGGTCATCCTCGAGCTTGGAGCGCAGCCGCGAGATGTGGACGTCCACGACCCGGGTATCGCTGTACTGGCTGAGGCGATACCCCCACACCTGGTGCAGGATCTCGGAACGCGAGTACGCGCGCCCCGAATTCATGGCCAGCAACTCGAGCAGGTTGAACTCCATCTCGGTGAGCTTGACCTTCTTGCCGTCTTTGAGCACCTGGCGCTTGCCGGAATCGATGACCAGCTTGTCGATCCGCAGACTGGCCTGCTTGGCCACGTCCGTGTGCGTGCGACGCAGCACGGCCTTGATACGAGCCTCGAGTTCCCGGGGGCTGAAGGGCTTGACCACGTAATCGTCAGCCCCCAGTTCGAGGGCCGCGATGCGATCCGTGATGTCTCCCTTGGCCGTGAGCATGATGATCGGAGTCATCATGGTCTTGCGGATCTCGCGACAGACCTCGAAGCCATCCACCCGGGGCATCATGATGTCCAGGACGATGAGGTCAGGAGAAAGCGACAGCGCCTTGTCGAGCGCTTCCTGGCCATCCGCAGCCGTGACGACCTCGTATCCGGCCAGCTTCAGGCGCGTCTCGACGATCTGACGAATGCTCGCCTCGTCGTCGACCACCAGAATCTTCTCTTTGTCCATCAAGCACCCACCGTTTCAGGAAGCGGTTTCAGCACCAGAATCCCCATCGAATCGGGTTGAACCGGCCCACTGAGCATTCTTACAAAATATTAAGTTACAATGTAACACACTACAGCTTGGCGCGCAAACCCAGTTCGAAGGCCTGGGACATCGTGGACAGATCCTGGGTGCCGAAGGCACGCACGCGACCGAACACCCCGATGAACGGGATGAACGAGAAATGGACGGCTGCGGAGCCCAGCAGGTAGGGCTTGAAGTCGAGACCGGAAGCGGCACCGAGCGAGGCTTCGGCCTCGATGGGCAGCAAGATCGGCGAGAACGTCGCGTCCAGGCGGACCTGGCCGAGGTGCTGGAGTTCTGACTGCGAGGAGAGCAGCGCCTGTCCGAGGTACCCGGCACCGACCTTGGCCGAGATCATGGGCAGGAAGGACAGCTCCTTGCGAAACAGGCCTTCCATCATGATCGTCTGGTTGTCCGAACCGAGCCAGGAGGCCGAGGCATCAAAGCCGAGCGCGTCGACCTGCCCTGCCAGGGAGGTCACGAACCCACCGGGGCGCGTGTTCCCCGTTCCGACGGGAGCCAGGAAGCCACCGCCGGCAGAGGCCGAGACACTTCCGAGAAACGGGATGGCCATGGCGGGCGAGGTGACGGACAGGGTGGCCACGAGTCCAGCCAGGGAGACCAGGTACCGGCGAAGCATGGGGCGTTTCCTCCTGCAAGGGGTGACTTGAACAAGGGGATTGTAACGGATTGTCACCGGCTGGGCGAGGGGATGGGTCCGGAACCGGCGAATCCTCCCGCCGCGAGCTCCGATCTCCCCCGCACGCGTTCCCAGGTCTGCTGAACGAGTGACCGCAACATCGGGGCGGGCGCCCGCACGGAACCGGTGGAAATCGCCTGGTCGACCCAGACCAGGCGACCCGTCGGGCCGTCATGAACCCGGAACTCGGTCGCGAGGGCGGCCCGGTCCGGGCCTTCCACGACGAAACCGAGGATCTGGCCCGTGACCAGCCAGCGCGCCTTCACGGCTCGCGCCGTGCCGGCGCACCAGGCCGGAGACAGCACTCGGCCAGGCCTCGATGTCAGAGAGGATGTCGCGAGCGGAACCCCGAACAGCGGTGCAGCATCCCGGAGGGCGAGCTCCAGGTCGCCGGCGACACCGGACCGGGTGGCATCGTGAAAGCGGACGACCACGATACCCCGGACCGCAGACGCGGGAGCCGGGGTCGGCGGCGGAACGGCCGGTCGGCGAGCCGACTGTAACGCGGGCAGGCACCCCGTGACCGGAACGAGCAGGAGGAAGACGAAGGCCAAGGCAAAGGCGCGCATGCGGTCCGTTCAGGCCCTCCGGATGACCTCGATGGGGTCAAGCCGCGTGGCCCGTCGAGCCGGGAGAATCGAGAAAAGCAGGCCGAGAACGACTGCGGAGACCCCGGTCAGGACGAAATCGAG
>JBIIHZ010000326.1:0-3318 GCA_044235265.1 Candidatus Sericytochromatia bacterium | reverse complement strand
ATCACTCCTACGACCTCGTGCTCGCCTCGCTGACGAGGGCCGAGCGGGACAGCCTGCGCAGCGCCACCTGATGGAACGAAAGATCGATCCAGGCGCCCCCTCCAGGGAATGCGATCGCTTCGCCTGACTCATCCGGACACGCGATCGCCCTGGTCGCCCAGGTGGCGCTCGATCAGGCGGATCGCCGTCTCGACCCCGTCCTCGTCGGCCATGAGGCCTCCCAGGTCGCGTGCCCGTCCGGCCATCCCGGGGTTGGCCAGCACGCTCCGGATGCGCCCGGCGAGCCCACGGGCGGTCAGTCCCTTGCGCGGGAGGGTCTTGCCCGCGACCCCCAGTCGTTCCAGTTCCTGGCCCCAGAAAAACTGGTCCGCGACATGGGCCACGACCAGCGACGGTCGGCCTGCGAGCAAGACCGACTGTGTCGTCCCCGCACCGCCGTGATGCGCGACCATCGCGGTACGGGGAAACACCTTCCGGTACGGGGCCCGTGTGGTGAGGAACGTTCGATCGTCCGGGAATGGCTCACCGGGTATCAGGGCCGGGACCTGGAAGATGGCCCGGCAGCCCACCATCTGGATGGCCTCGCGCCATAGGGAAAGCGTCTCCCGGATCTGGCGCAGGCTCCCCGGCATCAACATGCTGCCGAAGGTCACATAGACGGGGGCTTCCCCGGCCTGGAGGAAAGCCTCCATCCCCGGGGGGAGGGCATCGGATTCCGCACCGGAAGCCGGCCGCAAGAATCCGCAGACGTGGTGACGCGCATCCCAGTCCGGTGGTCGCTGGCAGATCCGGGGACTCACGGCCACGAGATTCAGACGGTCGGACACCCAGGCGCCGGTCATGACATCGCGCTCGGGTCCCAGCCCTTCCCGCAGGCGCAGGCGGTTGACCCTGGGCAGGAAGATGCGATTGACCATGGCGCGCGCCAGACGCCACCCGAGAGGAGACATCCAGGGCCCCAGATCGGGCATGCCCGGAGGGCACGTGGTCCGGGAGGGAAGCGTGTTGTGAACGACATGGAGGGTCGCGACCGGCGTCCCGGACTTCTCGGCAGCCACGCGAAGCGGATGGACGAAGAAGTGGCCCACCACGACGTCGTGGTGGGCACACAGGTCCACGGACGCCGCGTACATGGGCTCGACGACGGGATCGAATCCATGGGTCATGACCGCCTCGGCCTGCCGGAGGGGATCCCCCATCTCGAGGATGCGTTGCCAGACGCGTTCGACTTCGTGCGGATCGGCAGATGGCAACGGCACCGAGATCAGCCGGAACCCCGCTTGCTGCGCCCTGGCCGAATAGTCCCGACCGGCGTTGTCCGTCACGACCAGCGTGACCTCGTGCCCCGCTCTCACGAGACCTTCCGCCAGGGCCAGGAAGGGGGCGATGTCCCCCTCGCTACCCCAGGTCTGTAATCCGATTCGCATGGCCGGTCCTCCGTGGATGGACAGCGTGAACGCTCGTCTCGCTAGAAGTATCGCTCCAGCCACCGGGCCTCGTCCGGCGTGAGCGGCCGGGTCGAGAGGCCCGTCGCCATGGCGATCGCCGGCAGGTACCGCTGGTGCACGTCCGGCACGATCTCGAACCCCACGCGGGCATAGATGGCCGGCTCGACCTCCGAGAACAGCAGGAAGCGCGCGTCGCGATCCTGCTCGCGCAGGAGGGCCATCACCGCGCGCAGGAGGCGACCCGCATGTCCCTGGCCGCGGCAATCGGGCCGCGTGGCCACCGAGGCGATACCCACGATGCCGCGCTGGAAGCGCAGGGTGTTGCAGTTCGCCACCAGCTCGCCCTCGAGCGTCTCGAGAGCGTAGCGCGTGCCGCGCAGATGGTTGCGGTTCTGCTCGTAACTCGCGATGAAAGTATCCATCGGGCGGCCCTCGCCCCAGGCGTCGTATCCGAAGGCCAGGACCGTCGGCTCGTCCTCGGGCATGACGACGCGAACCCGCGCGACGACCGCGAACCGTTGCTCTCCCGTGGGCAGGGTCTCGTGGAACATCCCGGCAGGGCGGACCCAGGCCACCTCGGGCGTGTCATACAGGCACAGGTAGCGCTCGTGGCGATCGCCCGTCTCGCTGTGGACGGCGGCCCCGAGGCCCAGGTACATGTTGCCCTTCGCGTGACGGTACAGGGTCCACATCGTCCATCCTCCCATCCTCGCGAAACGCTTCCCGCGCTCCGCTCGTTCGTGCGGATCATGCGACAGGTGAACCGCCCAGATCCAGCATGCCCACCGGTGGAAGCGACTTCCTTCCCCTGGTACGATCGCCATCATGATCCACCTCGAGGACGCTTCCCTGGCCTTCCCCACCCGCACCGTCCTGCAGGACGCGAGCTGGCACGTCGCCCCGGGCGATCGCGTCGGCCTCGTCGGACCCAACGGTGCGGGCAAGAGCACGATGCTCAAGATCCTGCTCGGCCAGATCGGGCTCGATACGGGACGCACGCGGTTGCGCCCCGGAGCCCGGATCGGCTACCTGGCGCAGGACCTACCCGGGCTGCACGGCCGGACGCTGCAGGCCGAGATGTGGACGGCCTTCGAGGCCATCCTGGCGCAGCAGGCCGAACTCGACGAGCTGGCCCGCGCGCTGCAGCAAGCGACGGATCCGGCGCGACAGGAAGCCCTGGCGCGCGAGCAGGCCCGCGCGACCGAGCGCTTCGAGGCCATGGGCGGGTACGAGGCGGAGGCCAAGATCGGCAAGGTCCTCGCGGGGCTGGGCTTCTCGGAAACCGACCGCTCGCGCCTGGTCGAGACCTTCTCGGGCGGATGGCAGATGCGCGTCAACCTGGCGCAGCTGCTCCTGATGCAGCCGGAGCTGTTGCTGCTCGATGAGCCGACCAACCACCTGGACATCGAGGCGATCGAGTGGCTGGAAGCGTACCTGGGTGACTACCCGGGGACGGTGGTCGTCATCTCGCACGACCGGCGCTTCCTCGACCGGGTGGTCACGCGCATCACCGAGCTCGACCAGGCGAAGCTCGAGGACTATCCGGGGACGTACAGCCAGTACCTCGAGCAGCGGATCGAGCGCCGGGCGGCCCGGCAGGCGGCCTTCGACCGGCAGCAGCGGGAGCTGGGGCGGCAGCAGGCCTACATCGAACGATTCCGGGCGTCGGCCACCCGGTCCACCCAGGCCAAGTCCCGCGAGAAGCAGATCGCGAAGATCGAACGGCTCGAGGCGCCGAAGGACGGGGCGACGGTCCGGTTCTCGTTCCCCCCTGCACCCCCGAGCGGGCAGTCGGTGCTGATCGCGGGCGGGCTCGCACGGGGGTTCGGCGAGCGCCGGTTGTTCGAGAAACTCGACCTCAAGCTGGAGC
>JBIIHZ010000325.1:0-3330 GCA_044235265.1 Candidatus Sericytochromatia bacterium | reverse complement strand
TCAGGTGGCGGTTCGGCCCCATCCCGTACTCGACGCAGCTCACGTTGGGCATGAAGAACTCGTCGGAATGCGTGATGGCCTGACCGCCGGGGTTCAGGAAACGGCTGAACCAGCCGAGGTTGGTGTCCTCGTTGCGGTACTCGGCTCGCACCGAGCCGTTCTGGCGCGTGATGTGCACCTCGATCGCCTGACGGCGCTCCTTGCGGAAGATGCCCGGATGCACGTAGACGGTGTGCGGGATGTCGATGAAGTTCTCGATGCAGTTCGTCACCGAGTTCTCGAAGAGGTTCTGGACCCGGACCGTGCGCCAGCCCTTTTCTCCGTACCGCCGCATCCGGAAGGGCTCGACCTCGAGGGCCGGGGTGTCGTTGAGCCGCACGTAGACGAAGCCGTCCTGCTCGCGCGTGGCGTAGCTCGGGACGCATCGGGCCGCGGCGCGCCGGAACATCTCCCCCTCGGAGGGCACGGCCTCGACGGTGCCACCGTCCGAGTAGGTCCAGCCGTGGTACGGACACGTCAGCATCCCGTTCGCGACGATCCCCTTCGACAGGGGGGCCGCCCGGTGCTTGCAGCGATCCTGGAGGGCGGCCGGGCGACCGTCCGGACCGCGGAAGACGGCGAGATGCTCGCCGAGGACCTGCCGCGCCAGCACGCGTCCCGGACGCAGCTCGCGCGACTCGGCGACGACGTACCAGAAGTCCCGGACTCCGACGGCAGATGGGGCGGCGGTGGTCATCGCTCAGGTCAGGGGTCGCAGCGTGACTGGGGCACGCAGGTCGATCTGGCACGCGAGGCGGGCCCGGGGATGGTCCGAGAGGACCTCGAGCAGCTCGCGTTCCTCGTCGTCCGCGGGCGGCAGTGCCTCGAAGCCCTCGAGGACCTCGACGAGGCAGGTGCCGCAGATGCCCGTCCGGCAACCGAACAGCAGCGGCGAGATGGTCGCGTCGAGGGCGATCGCGAGCGATCGCCCCTCGGGCACCTCGGTCGGCTCGTAACCCGCGACCCCGTACGAGACCCGGTGATGGGTCATGCCAGGGCCTCCTGCGGCTGCAGGATCCGCGGTGCCGGGGCGATCTGCTCGGCCATGCGCGCGAACGACTCCAGGGACGCGCGATTCCGGGCCAGGTAGGACTCCATGGTCGTGCGCCGCATGATATGCAGGTTCTTGTTGTCGCGGTTCACGTATCCCAGGGGCTCTAGGTACCGCTGGTACGAATCGATGGCCGTCTGCATGGTCTGGAACGAGGCCCGGTTCCCGGCGTTCTCCTCGGCGAAGCAGCGCTGCATCATGGCGATCGCCTCGCGGTGATCCATCCCGAAGATCGCGCTCCGCAGCACCCGGTAGACGGCCCGGAACGTGGCCGGCTCGTGCCAGAACAGGCCGTTGACCACCGCCGAGAAGTGGCTGTGGTCGCGCTGACAGCCCGTGAGCGCCATGTTCCCGACCATCGCCTCGAAGGCGGACGGCGCCGGGAGCGCATCGATGACCTCGGTGCCGATCAGGCACGAGCTGTTGAAGTGGTAGCTCTCGTCCATGAAGTGGTAGTGGCTGATGGCCGCGGGAATCGGGGCGTTCGCCGGGTCCTCGAGGGTCTGGTGGAACTGGCTGAGCTTGTGCTGCACCATCTTGCCGTTGAGGGTCCGCAGGCCGCGCACGGTGAAGTACTGGCTCGCGATGAACGCATTGCCCGAGGTCAGGAGGTTGTAGGTCCGGAGCTGGAACCCGCGCCACATGTCCTTCAGCTTGTTCGTGTCGGGAAAGATCATGGTCTGGGCGTAGGGGCCCCGCATCGACCACGAGAAGACGCGCTCCCCGAAGAGGGCTTCCTCGACCTGGTCGCTCACGGTCTTGAAGGCGTTGATGTGCGCCCGCTCCTGGGACGATTCCAGGTCGAGCATGTCGCAGACGCCCCGGAAGTCCTCGAGGGCGTAAAGGCCCGCCGCGCAGGTCTGGTTGAGGAAGATGGTCGCGACCTCGGCCGAGATGATCTGCGAGTAATAGGCCACCCAGTAGAGCTGGTTCAGGCGCAGGCGCTGTGTCTCGTCGGCCTCGTCCCAGAGCGGGGTGCCGTGCAGGAGCGACATCTCGCGCGGGTTCCACCATGCATCCTTGCAATCCTCGTAGCGGAAGGCCCCGGCAGCCTGGTCGAGCAGGGCGGTGTGGTCCTGCTGCTTGTTGCGGGAGTGGTTGAGATGGATCTTCTTGCCGAGGCGCACGTTCTCGGCGATCGCCGTGGACGGACGCGGGAGTTTCTCGCTCATGGGCACATCTCCGCAGGCAGGGGGGTGAACACACCGGTCCGATCGAGCGCCTCCACGACGTCGTCGGCCTTTTCTCTGAGCATCAGCTGGCGCAGCATCTGCAACCGCGACCCGCTGTGCGCGACCGTGTCGAGCTCCTCGAGCAGGGTGACGCGCTGGTCCCGCGTCAGGCCGCCCGTGGCCCGCTCGAAGGCATCGAGGACCCCCTGGGGGCCGACGCGGACCATCTCGAGGAAGGCATGCAAGGTCTCGACGAGCGCCTCGCGCGATGCGGGGTCGAGCGAGGCCAGCAGGCGCCGCTCCTGCACGAGGAGCACGCCGCTGCCGTGGTGCCGGGCCTCGTCCCGCAGGACGCTGGCGAGCATCGCGCGCAGACCGTCGTGCACGCAGGCACGCTGGAGTTCCCCGTAGCGCTGGATACCCCAGCCCTCGAGGAAGACCTGGATCAGGAACACGAGTGCCCCGGGGGCCTGATCGAGGATGGAGCGCGTGAGGAGGCGGTGAAAGGCGTTCGGCGTGACCTCGGGGAGGGCGTCCCCGAGCGCTTCCTTGAACCAGGCATGGTGCGTGGCCTCGTCGGCGCCGAACAGGGCGTACAGGACGCGCTCCTGCTCGGTGCGGGCCAGCAGGCTCATCCGGGCCGTGTAGACCATCCCGGCGTCCTCGATGAAGAGGGCCTCTTCGAGGACGTTGCGACAGCAGCCCTCGAGGATGCGCTGCCGGGTCGCCGCATCGGTTTCGCGATAGAGCCGCGTGCGGTTCAGGCCGAAGAAATCCGCATCCCAGCAGGTCAGCGTCTCGCCCAGCACGGGCGCGTCCTGACCCGACGCCTTGCGCAGGGCCGAACTGAGCAGGGGCTGGAGGCGGGTACCCGGTTCGAGGAGGGGGAGCTGGATCATGAACCCACTCCGCGGACCACCCGGGGTTCGCCGGCGGCAGCCGGACGGCGTCCGCCACCCAGCGTGACCTTGACCAGACGCTTCCAGGCATACGTGAGCGGCAGGGTGAAGGTCATCTCGGCGACGCAGGCGAGCTCGACGCCCTCGTGCCAGTCCGGGTTGCGCTCGG
>JBIIHZ010000324.1:0-3342 GCA_044235265.1 Candidatus Sericytochromatia bacterium | reverse complement strand
CTCGTGCTGGCGAGCCTCACCACCGCCCGGGAGACCAGCTCGGTTCGCACATCGAGATATCCCGGCTTGTGGATCCTCACGAAACCGGCACTCACCCGTATGTGACCCTGATCATCCGTCAGGCACGAGCGGGCGCCATCGAACACGACGGCACCCGGGACCGGCTGCCCGGCGGGACCGACCACCCGGAGCTCGACCAGTGGGGGCCCGGAGACGGAGCAAGACGGGACGCCACTCACCAGCCCGAGCGCGATGACCCGCAAGGGCACGCTCCCCCCTGCACTCACGAGGAACCCAGCCAGGGCGAGAGCAGACGCGTCAGGTCGAGACGCCCGGCCCCGAAGTACGGATCGGGGCCCGGAGGCCCCAGCGGCACGGCCCGCGAGAGCAAGTGCTCACGCACCTGCTCCGGAGAAGCCCCCGGTGCGAGAGCGAAGAGCATGGCCGCGGCACCGCTGACGAGCGGCGCAGCCATCGAGGTCCCTGCGAGATGGCCCACCAGGTGGACGGCTTCCTTCCTGGTCTGACGATCCACCGAGGTCAGATAGGAGGGCCAGGTGGACGGAACCGGCTCCAGGTCATCGCCTCCCGGTGCGCACATGGCCAGCCGGCTCCCGCGGTTGGAATACGGGGCCAGCAGATCGTCCCGGGTCGTCGCCCCCACCGCCAGGGCCTCGGGCCAGGCGGCCGGATAGTCGATGCCGAGATCCCGGTTGCCGGCGGCCACGACCGTGAGCACCCCGGCTCGCAAGCCCGCCGCGAGTGCCTCCCTCAGGGCCCACGAGGGAGCCCTGGACCCCACCGAGAGATTGATCACGCGAACGCGTTCTCCGGCGGAACCGCGCCAGCGTAGCGCCTCGCGGACAGCGCGAGCCAGCGTGTCGTCATCACCCGTACCTGCGAGGCTCATGGCCTTGATGGGCAGTACCCGGATACCCGGACAGGCCGAGGTCGCCGACAGGACGAGTCCCGTCACGTGGGTCCCATGTCCATGCCCATCGCGGCCTCGATAATCGAAACGCTGTCCCTGATGTTGCCAGACTTCCCCACCCAGGAGGTCGACCCCGGGTAGCACGCGCCCCATCCAGGCAGGATGATCGGGATCGACCCCCGTATCCAGAACCGCGACGACGGGTCCCGCGCCCTCGACCGATACGGAACGGGGAACCCGGATGCGCTGCATGACCCAGGATTCCGTGAATGAACGCGTCTCCCCGTTCGCCTGGGAAACGGATGCCTGGATGGACCAGACGGCATCGGAAACCACGAGCGGGGGAGACGCGGCACAGGCCTGGAACAGGCCCAGCAGCACGGCATATGAACCTGACCGCAGGAACCCAGGACGCATCGACACCTCCCGCCCCGACAGCCGGGCGTGGTCCGGGATCGTGACGGTCGAGCGGCCGCGCCGCATCGTCCAGCCAGCACGGAAGACATCGTGTGACGCGTGATCGGGGTTACCGAACCGAACGACTGAGCGGTTTATTGTCTGACTCACCGTGAGGTGATAGAGTGCAATCAAGACGTGATGTTGACTTGATGCCGTGAACAAGCTCTCTGTCCATGAACGGATGACCGAGGTCCTGGCGCGCGTGCGTGCCCGGACCGAACGATCGGGGCGACCTGCCGAGGCGGTTCGCGTCGTTCTGGTCACCAAAGGGGTCCCCGCCGCGACGGTGCGGCAAGCCGCCTGGCTGAAGGGTGCCCTCGTGGGGGAGAGCAGGGTGGTCGAGGCCATCGAAAAGCAGGAAGCCCTGGCTGACTGTGACTTCGAATGGCATTTCATCGGTCACCTGCAGCGCAACAAGGTGGGGCGCTGTGGTTCCCGATTCAAGCTCATCCACTCGGTCGACAGCCTGGAACTCCTGGCCTCGATCGACCGGTGCGCTCGTTCGTCAAACGGGGTTCAGGACGTCCTACTCCAGGTCAACGTTGCCCGGGAGGAGACTAAGTCGGGTTTCATGCTTGACCAGGTCGCGACTGTGCTCAAAACTTGTCAAGACTGGTCAGGAGTTCGCGTCAGGGGGCTCATGACCATTCCGCCCCGGGTCGATGATCCGGAGGAGGTCAGACCGGTCTTCAGGCGATTGAGAGAATTCGCGACGCAGGATCTGCAGGACGTCACGGACTGGCCGGGCGGTCTCGAACTGTCGATGGGGATGTCGACGGATTTCGAGGTGGCCATCGAGGAAGGGGCGACCCTGGTGCGAATCGGCAGGGCAATTTTCGGTGAACGACCCACGGGAGCGGGGTCACACATTCAGGAGGGTCCATGAGCGCCATTTGGAGTAACTTGCAGAAGTTTCTTGGCTTCGAGCCGGACGAGACGTTCGAGCACGAACCGGTCGAGGAGCAGACGGACGAAGCCAAGGCCACGCGTCCGGGCAGCAACAAGACTCCGGGCAACAACATCGTGGGCTTCCCGACGGCGCCCCAGTCCGAGATGGTCGTCCTCGAGCCGCGCTCGTTCGATGACGCACTGAGCATCATCGACAACCTGCGCACGCGCCGCGCCGTGATCCTCAACCTCCAGGGCCTGACTTCCGAACAGTCTCAGCGGCTCGTGGACTTCGTCTCGGGCGCATGCCACGCACTGGACGGCCATCAGGAGCGGATCGGTGAGGCCATTTTCCTCTTCACGCCGTCGAACGTGAAGATCAATGCCCTCTCGCATGACACCCAGTGGATGGTGGCCCAGGTGCAGGCTCCCGCGGCCGCCGCAAGCAACGACAAGCTGTTCTGGCGCGTTCGCTGATGGTCGAGGGTTCCCTCTCCCTGATAGGTGGTGGAACCATGGCCGAGGCCCTCATCAAGGGCCTCGTGACGCATGGCGTCCAGCCTCACCGCATCACCGTATCCGACCCGCTGGACGCGCGTCTTGAATGGTTGAATGCGACCTACGGGGTGAGGACCACGACCGACAACCGGGTCTCGCTTTCCAGCGAGACCGTGGTATTCGCGATCAAGCCCGTACAGCTGGACATGGTTCTTCACGAAGTCGGGACGGCCTGGCGACCGGGAACACTCGGTATCTCGATCGTGGCCGGCGCTCGCCTCGACCGGTTCGAGCAGGTGCTGCCACCCGGCACCCCCGTGATCCGGTCCATGCCGAACACCCCCTGCGTCATCGGCGAGGGCATTTCCGCCCTCGCCGGCAACGCCAGCGTGACCGAACAGCACATGGAACGGGCCAGAAACTTGTTCCGGGCCGTGGGTCGAGTCCTCGATCTGCCGGAAGCCTACTTCGATGCCGTGACGGGGCTTTCAGGCAGCGGACCCGCTTACGTCACCTTGATCCTGGAAGCCCTCATCGACGCCGGTGTCCAGCAAGGCCTGCCGCGG
>JBIIHZ010000323.1:0-3347 GCA_044235265.1 Candidatus Sericytochromatia bacterium | reverse complement strand
TTCTGATCGCGAGACGAAAAGGGTTCGAGAGCCGCACCGGGTACCGGTGCGGCTCTCGTCGTGAATAGGTTCTCCATCGAGAGCCGTGATCGCACGCAAGGTCCCGAGTGGTTAAGCCTATATCAATGTAGAGTTCTTGGTCAGTTAAGTCGCCGGTCCAGCCGGAGCTCAGGGGGCCCGATGTCCGTCATCTTGAGAGGCAACGGTCAGGATTCCGTCCGTATCAACGGTCGTGCGGTTTCCTACCAGGGCGCGGGTCACCTCCGTCAGGACGTCAGTACCGAGGCCGCCCTGCAGAAGGTCAAGAACAACGGCCTCGACGAGATCTTCCTCAACGTCCGTCTCGAGAATGGCAAGACCGAAAGGGTCGTCCTTTACGGGGATACGCTCGACCTGACCTTCATGCGCGTCAGCAAGACGCCGCAGGTCACGGTGAATGGAAAGGTCGCCACTCTCGTCGGCTTCGACCACGAGCCCACCACGCTGGCCGAGGGAGCCCTCCAGGGCGCCAAGCAGGGCCTGGCCGACGCCTTCGACACCCTGTCCAGGCTCGCGCAGTCGTTTCTGGCCAGCCTCGTGGGTGGGGGGCTTGCCGTGATCGGTGGAGGAGCTCTCCTCTCGCTGCTCGCCACGACGACCGGAGCGGGGGCCACGCTCGGCGCGGCCCTCGGAGCGATCGCCGCCCCTGTCACGACAGCCTCGCTGGGCCTCGCTGCGCTCGCGTTCGTGCTGATCGCGGTCAACGGAGCCGTCAAGGGGGCCATGGCAGCCGTTCAGAGCCAGCCGAAGATGGACACCATCGCGGGAATCCTCGAGGAGGCCATGGCCTTGCCAGCGCCCCGTATCGATGATCCTGCCGGAAAGACCGGTGAACCCTTCCCGATCGTCACGCCCGATCCGGTGAGAATCGATACGCCCTCACCCGTACGCCGGGACGGCCGCTCGATGCCTGCTCCCGATCCAGCCGAACCGGGCAGACCCCGCTTCCGTCGCTTCGCCTAGCGCAGGCCGAGCGCCCGGACGGCATCGATGCGTCCGGCGCCCGAATAGGGGTCGCGACCCGTCATGACCGTGTCCTGGGCCGTCCGTTCGAGGCGGTCCTTGATCTCGGCCGGGTCAAGACTCGGCTCCCGTGACACCATCAGCGCGACCAGGCCAGACACGTGAGGAGCCGCCATCGAGGTTCCGCTCATGATCCGGTAACCCTGACTCCTGGATCGGGGGTACGTGGACAGGATGCTCTCGCCGGGAGCCGCCACGCTGACGTGGTCCCCGGTACTCGAGAAGGCGGGCCAACCATCCAGGTCCGTGCTCGCTGCGACCGCGATCACCCCGGGGACGGCAGCCGGATAGGCGGGGTCGGCGCCCTTGCCGGAATTGCCGGCAGCGGCCACGAGCACCGCTCCGCGCGCCACCGCATCGGCGAAAGCCTGCTTCGCAGCCTCGCCTGGCAAGGTCGTGCCCCAGCTGGCGTTGATCACCTTCGCCCCGTGGTCGACGGCCCACGTAACGGCCGCAGCCGCGACACCCTCGCTGCTGTGCCCCCAGTCGTTGAAGATCCTCACGGAAAGCAGCTTGCAGTCGGGGGCGATCCCGGCGATGCCCACCCCGTCCCCCCTGCGAGCACCGATGACCCCGGCCACGTGCGTGCCGTGTCCGTAACCATCCGTCAGACCGCCTGGCCCGGGCACCTTCCGCGTGAAATCCCAGCCTTCCCGGACACGCCCCTCGAGTTCGGGATGTGAAGCATCGATGCCCGAGTCGATCACGGCCACCGTGACCGCGGGGGAACCGCTCGCGTCGACCTCCAGGAATCGAGCTCGCGACAGGCCCCACTGGGCCGGTACGAGCGGATCCGGACCGGTGGCGAAGGGACCGGGGAACCCGTTCGTATCGGTTCGGACTTCGAGGTCGAGAATCCGGTCTTCTTCGACCGACAGACAGTCGGGATCCTGCGCCGCGAGGAGGCGAGAGGAGGAGGTGCGGATCAGGGCATACTCGCGTCCGATGCGGCCGATGAACTGGCCCCCGAGCCGGCGTGCCACGTCCCGAGCACGTGACGGCGACCTCAGGCGCACGATGAGCTGGCCCTCGACCGAGGTACCACGGACCAGAGAAACCGGGTTTCTCTGACCGTGGATCGGACTGACGGCACAGGAGGCCAGGAAAGCGAGCGAGGCCAGGTAAAGCCCCGGATAACGTCCGTGGATCATGCCCTCATCATGCCGGGTGTGAGGGCGTACGGGCAAGGGGATCGGTCGTCGGTGCGTGGAGAAGGCCGTCCGCGAGCGTGAGCGTGCGGTCTGCCCGTCGGATGGTATCCATCCGGTGCGTCACGACCACCATCGTGCAGGTCCCGCGAAGCGATTCGACGGTCTCCGTCACGAGTTGCTCGGAGTCCGGATCGAGCGAGGCGGTGGGTTCGTCGAGGACGAGCAAGCGTGGCTTTCCGACGAGCGCCCGGGCGATCGCCAGCCGCTGGCGCTGGCCCCCCGACAGGTTGGAGCCTCTCGCGTCGAGCACCGTCAGGAAGCCATCGGGCAAGCGGTCCACGAAATCCAGCGCCAGGGCGAGCCGTGCCGCTTCCCGGATCTCCGCGTCGGTGGCATCCAGCTTGCCGTAACGGATGTTGTCCGCAACGGTGCCGGAAAAGAGCATCGCATCCTGCGGCACGTAAGCTACGCGGTCACGCGGGACCCGGTCGTGATTCCCCCAGCGGATCCGCCCCGCCGTCGGTTCGAGCAACCCCACGATGAGCCGACCGAGCGTCGACTTGCCACTCCCGCTGGGCCCCACGAGGGCCAGCCACTCCCCCGCGCCGAGGCTCAGCGTGCATCCTGAAAGGACCGGACGGTCGCTCACGTAACCCGCCGTGACGTTCTCGAGCACGATATCGCCGTCCCACTCCGGGCTTTCCGGAACGAGATTCTCCGCGCCGGTGGTCCGATCGGGTGCGAGCTCCAGCAGGGGCGCCAGGCGCATCCAGGCGGCCGCGGCTTGCTGGATGCGCGTCCAGCCATTGGACAGGTAGATGACGGGATCGATGCACAGACCCAGCGCGGCGGCGAAGGCCATCAGGTCGGGCACCGTGAGCTTCCCGAGCAAGATCTGGGCCCCGCCGACCCACAGCGCTCCGGCGATCGCCACGACCTGGAGAAACCCGATCACCGGAGTCTGCAGGGTCTGGATGTCCGCTGCTCGCTCGGCTGCCGCGAGATGCGCCCGGTTGGCGGTTTCGAATCGACCGAGCTCGTGCCGTTCCCGTCCGAAGACCTTGATCAGCAGCCCGAGTTGCAGCCGTTCGACCAGTTCCTGCGTGAGGTCACCGGACCGCGCCTGCACGGCCA
>JBIIHZ010000322.1:0-3353 GCA_044235265.1 Candidatus Sericytochromatia bacterium | reverse complement strand
GTACCGACTGGGAGACCCTGTTCGCCGAGGCCCGTCGGGTTCATCGCTTCAACAGTCTGCGCGATCAGTTGCAGGCGGAAGAACGGAATGCGCCGCCGGGATATCACGCGTTCCTGCTCGAAGGGGATGGTAAGGTCGTGCTTGCTGGCCTCCCCCGGGCAGTCGACCGGGGCGACGGACAGATCGACTGGTCCCGGGCGGGCGGGGAATGGTTCCGCCTGCTGGGGCCAACTCCCCCCACCGAGATCGATGCCCGAACCCTGCTGGCTCAGCGGCTGGAGGGGTTGCACTACAGGCGCGGGGGAGTCGACGTTCAACTCGGTGCCGGGCCCGTCCTGATGACCAGCCAGGACCTGTCGTGGCCCTGCCATCGACTCACCTACCACGATGACCTGTCCCGGGCCCGGTTGACCGTGGATGGCCGGCCGGTTTCCTGGAATGCCCCGGGTACCGGCTTCACCCGGGATTTTTCCATCCAGAGCGGTCGCGGTCGGGTCCGGGTGGCGGGTCGTGGCCAGATCGAACTCCTGGGTCGCACCCTGACGATCACCCTCCAGCCATGAGCCGGGGGTCGCTTTCCCGTCGGTGCGGCGTCATCATGCTGGTCGTGGCAGGGCTGGTGGCGCCTGCACGATCCGCGTGGGCCGAGGATGACTGGCATCCGCCCCTGCTCTGGCGGGAGTCCGGCGAGGGAGCGTTGCCTGCCGTCGAGGGTTACATCTCCCCCGTCACGTCCGATCGGGAGCGAGCGAGCCTGCTCGAGCGCCTGGCAGCGTACCAGGCGCGACTGAAGGTTTCCGAGAGCACCGCTCCCTCTCCCCGACGCAGAGAGTCCGGAGCAGCGAGGGGTAAGTCCGGCAAGGCCAGCGATCGTCCCGTGACACGATCATCGGCACCGGTTCCCGTGATGGCCGCGTCCGCGCTCCCGATATCGCGCCCACAGGCGCCGGTTCGGTTGTGGATCGGGGAAGCGCGCCGTGATCTCGTCCGGCGTCTCGGGGCCGCGAATTCGCACCAGGGTGCCCTGGTGGAGACCCGCGGCGGTCTCGTCACCTGGTTCGATGGTCCGCGGGGCAAGCTCGTACGGTATCGCAACGAGGATCCGCGCTTCGCGTCCAGTCAGGGAGTCCGCCCGGGCCTGGATCTGGAATCCGTGCTCCGGTTGCTTGTATCGGCCGACGGAGTCTTCGTGGCCTCTGAACCGACCACGCTCGATCCGGGGACCCTGGTCGTGCAGTCCATGGACGACGGTCTGCGGGTCGAGATGCAGCTGGAGGACCGTCGCTGGCTCAGCCGGGTCGTCTGGGGAGACACCCCCACGGGAACCCTGCGCGCCGGCTCGAACGGGGCCGGTGACCAGCCCCTGCGCCGTCTCGACGCCCGGGCGATCACCCGGATCCTCGCCGGCCAGCCCGACCTGCCCGCTCGCCGACCCGACTAGCCGCCTGCGCGTCGCCCCCGGCTGGTTCGGGCTGCTCTCACTCGTTTCTCAGACACACGATCGGATCGAGCTCTGCCGCACGTCGGGCCGGATAGGATCCGAACAGCGCACCGATGACCACGGAGGCGACCAGACCCAGTAGGGACTGCCACACCGGAAATGCGAAGGGCCAGGTCCCCAGGGTGGAGGTCAGGATCTGGCACAGGCCCCAGCCGACGGCGGCGCCACCGGCCACTCCCAGCAGGCCACCCGTCGCCGAGAGGACGAGTGCCTCGAGCAAGAACATCCGCCGGATGTCTTCGCGGGTGGCTCCGAGTGCCCGGCGGATCCCGATTTCCCGCGTCCGCTGGCTCACCGAGACCAGCATGATGTTCATGATGTTGATGCCGCCGACGCCCAGGCAGACCAGAGCGATCGCCGCCTCGAGCCCCCCGACGACGAGCTGGGCCAGTTCCCGGCTCCGGGCCTGCTCGGCCGGATCCGTGACCTTGAAGTTCTGTATGCCGTGGTGGCGCCACTTCACGATGGCCTTCGCCGTCGCGGCGAGGCCGGACAGCCCGCGTTCCTCGAGCAGGGAAGGAGTCCCCCGGATCACGACCTCGCGCAGATCCTTGGTCTTCGCGAAGCGGTCGAGAAACGCCGTCTCGGGAATGATCACCGAGCCGTCCCAGGTGCGGAAGCCTCCCCCGCGTCCCAGGCTGGGCTTCTTCTTCAGGACCCCGACCACCTTGAATCGCTCACCCTTGAGTCGGATGGTGGCCCCGATAGGCCGCGTTCCGGGGGCAAGCACCTTGCGGACCGTGCTGGCTCCCAGGATCACGACGGGAACCCGGTTGTCGACGTCGGCTGCCGTCAGGAAGCGCCCCTGGGCCAGCTCGAGCATGTAGAAGTCCAGGGCCTCGGGGACCGTCCCCACGACCCAGACGGCCTGCCCCCAGCGTTCCCCGAACTCGGCGCGGGTCGAATACTGGTGCAGGACCCGGGAGCCGTCCAGGCGCTCGGACCGCTCGAGCGCCCGGGCGTCGAAGCGGTTGAGCGGGGGGGCCTTCTTGCCGGTGTCCTGGTCGAACCACTTGCGCGACACCGAGATGACGTCCTCGCCCGAGGCCTCCGTGAGGGTGCGGCGCATGTAGACGCCCATGCCCTCGACGGCACTCGAGAGTACGACGAGCGTGCCTACCCCCAGGATGATCCCGAGGAGGGTCAGCAACGCTCTCAGGCGCTGACTCGTGAGCGATCGCCACACCGTTCCCCAGAGCTCGCGGTCCACCGGTATCACTCCGTTCGCAGGCACACGATGGGGTCGAGCCGCGAGGCCTGACGCGCCGGGTACCAGCCGAAGAACACCCCCGTGAACCCGGCTGCCAGGATGGCCGTCGCCACGGCCGGCCAGCTCATCACGGCCAGCCAGTCCGGGTTGATCCGGGGCACGACCACCACGGCCGCGAGGACCGACACCGTGCCGAGCAAGGCTCCCAGCGCCGCCCCCGAGAGGCTCAGCAGCGTGGCCTCGACGAGGAACTGGAGACGGACGCTCCCCCGGGGCGCTCCCACCGCGATACGCAGGCCGATCTCGCGCCGTCGTTCCGAGACGGCCACCAGCATGATGTTCATGATGCCGACCCCCCCGATGACGAGACTCATGCCGGCGATCAGCCCCACCACCACGAGCATGGCCGTGAACGTCGCCTGGTAACCCTTGATCATCCCACCGAGGTCGAAAAGCTGGAAATCGTCGACACCGTTGTGGCGGTGGAGCAGCACGGCGTTGGCCCGGTCCAGCAGCCGTTCCACCGGGGCATCGGCCGTCCGACGCATCGCGAGCAGGGAGGCCCGACCGGTCGGGTCGAGGACCGTGAGGGGGACGCAGGCCGAGTCGTCCCAGCTCCACCCGAAGCTCATCGGGCCGCGC
>JBIIHZ010000320.1:0-3360 GCA_044235265.1 Candidatus Sericytochromatia bacterium | reverse complement strand
TGGCCGGCCGGCGGGACCATGGCCGCGGGAATGGGCCGGACGTTCAGGACATGCCGGACCTTCCTCAGCGCCCGCGGCAGGTCGTCGTCGAGCAGTTCCGGAAGACCGTGGTCGGAGGCCCAGCGCGCGAGCACCTCCGCAGGGGGATCGAAGCAGATCGCCCAGTTGACGACGGTACTGCCGCCCACGGTCCGCCCCTGGAGCAAGACGATGCCACCGTCCGACGTGGTCCGCGCACCGGCATCCTCGTAGAGGAGCGCCATCATGTCGGGTTCCTTCTGCGTGAAGTCCCGACGGGTGTTATGGATACCCTGCTCGACCAGGACGGTCGGAATTCCTGCTTCGGCGAGCTCGCTCGCCACCACGGCGCCACCCGCACCCGAGCCGACCACGACGACCTCCGTCGTCCAGTCCAGCGATGCGGGATGGTGTGCATCCACGCGCTTCAGCCAGTCCAGGGACTCACCCACGCCCCGCCTCCTCGTCGAAAGGCGCGAACACCCGGTCATTGACGGGTGCCGGCATCGCTCCCCGATTGTCGGTCCCCAGGCCCACATCCAGGCGCCCGACCCAGGGGCCATCGAAACCGATGCGGCCCTGGAGGCCGGGGTCGCCGAACGCGCCCATCAGCACGGCCCGTTGCCAGGCCATGAAGGCCCGCCTCCCCGTGGGCCAGTCACCCCGCTGCCAGGCCTCGAGCAGGCGCTCACGACTCGTCACGGGCAGAGCCGAGA
Source organism: Candidatus Sericytochromatia bacterium (assembly GCA_044235265.1). Taxonomy (GTDB): domain Bacteria; phylum Cyanobacteriota; class Sericytochromatia; order S15B-MN24; family UBA4093; genus JAYKJE01. Next base: position 2,626 of record JBIIHZ010000320.1, on the reverse strand, counting down.
AGGCACGCCAGTCCGGGAGGATGAGTGGTGAACGGTCCAGCACGCGGAGCGACAGGGCCAGTTCACCCCGCAGGCGGGGGGGGACGGCCCGCTCAAGGCGCCCCCAGACCTCACGGACGGCCGGAAAGGCCTCAGCCGGACGACAGAAGGTCGGCAGGAACGTTTCCAGGAGGGCGTCCATCAGGGTCTGACGGGTGTCGACCCAGGGGGAGAAGGGTCCCGCCAGCCAGGCAGCCGGAACCAGGGCTCCCAGGCCGAGGAACTGCCGCCGGGTGATCCCGGAACTCACAGGTCGTGAGTCAGGTGCCCGCTGTCAACCTGACCTTCGGTGGCACCGGCGCCCTCCGTGCGCGAAGCCGGGAGAAGCTCCACGGCATCCGCCGAGTTCGGGGCCTCGGAGGCCAGGGCGGCCGCCTCGGCAGCAAGCCTGCGGGCCCGACGATCGAGAATCATGGCCTTGAGGGTCCAGGCGACGGCGAACCAGCCGACCGTGAGCAAGAAGAGCGCGACAAAGGGCAGCCAGCGGGGGATCACCAGGCGCCTCCTTCCAGGTAGGGTTTCAGTATACATCTCCTGCTATCATGCCGACGGAGGTGCGCATGAGCGAGGTCGTCGTCCCCCTCTTTCCCCTCGGAGTGGTGCTTTTTCCTGGCATGATGCTCCCCCTCCACATCTTCGAGCCTCGATACCGGGACATGGTGCGCCACTGCATCGACGAGCATCGCCTGTTCGGGGTCCTGCTGGCGGGCGATGGCCCTGAACCGTGCTCGGCCGGAGACATCGGCACGCTGGCCGCCATCCAGGAATGCCAGGCCTTGCCGGACGGCAGGTTCGACATCGTCACGGTGGGAGTAAGCCGGTTCAGGGTCCTCGAGTTCATCGAGACGAGGAGCTTCCTGCAGGCCCGGGTCGAGACGCTCCCCGACACGTCTGCTCCGGATGACGACGGGGGCGTGAGAGAGGCCTTCCTGACCTACCTGCGCACCATGGCCGACCTGACCGACACGCCGATGAGCGAGGCAGAGATCGCCGTCGACCCCGGACACCTGAGCTACCACGTCGCGTCGACGCTGCCGGTCGAGCCGGCCATCAAGCAGCGCTTGCTGGAGCTCGAGACGAAGGAACGCCTCGCCCGCGAACGGGCCCTTCTCGAGGACGAGACGGAACAGATCCTGCGCTACGCCATCGCCGCACGCCAGAAGGGCTATTTCTTCTTCAAGGGCCGGAGGCTCTCACTCAACTGAGCGGAGCCGCCTCCAGGTTCCCGGACACCCTGGCCAGGGCCAGCTCCTCGGCTGGATAGGTCCAGATCTCGGACAGCGTCGGATGCAGGTGAGGCGTCCGTGCGACCTGGGCCTCGGTTGCCCGGAACGCCATGGCCACGATCATCTCGTGAATCAGTTCGCTGGCCTCCGGGCCCACGCACGTCGCCCCGAGGATCTCCCCCGTCTCGGCGTGGGCGACCAGTTGCACGAAGCCCTGCATGGCCTGACTTCCGAGACACTCGGCTTTTCCGAGGTCGGCGAAATCGTAGCGCGCCACCCGATGCGGGAGGCCGGACAGTTTGGCCTGTCTGGCGCTGAGACCCACGCGACCGACCTGGGGCTCGCTGAAGACGGCACTGGCGAGGAGGCGTTCGTCGTAGATGGCCTGCGGGCGCCGGCCCAGCATGTTGCGAGCCGCGATCTCGGCCTGCTGGATCGCCACGTGGACCAGATCGCGCATCCCGAGCGCATCCCCCGCGGCGAACACGTGGGCCGCCGAGGTCCGCATCCCCGGATCCACGGCGATCCGCCCTTCGCGGACCTCGACCCCCGCCAGAGCCAGATCGAGGGATTCGAGGGCCGGAACGCGTCCGGTGGCGACGAGGATCTCATCGACGTCGAGCATGAACTCCCGATCCTCGGCGAGCCCCACCACGCGCCGGGACTCCCCCTCTCGGGTCACGAGCTGAGGACTGGCATAGCGCAGCAAGCGGATGCCGTCCCGGGCGAGGGCCGCCTCGACGACTTCCTGGACGGCCGAATCCTCGGCACCGAGGACGTGCTCGCCCCTGAGAAGGAAGGTGACCTCGGAGCCCATGCGGGCGAAGAACTGGCCGAGTTCGACGGCGATGACCCCGCCCCCCCACACGAGCAATCGCCGGGGTAACTTCTCGAGACGCACCGCATCGTCGCTGGTGAGAAAGCCGACCTCGGCCAGGCCCTCGAGCGGAGGGACGTGCGGGCGGCTGCCCGTCGTCACGAGGAACTGCTCGCCCTCGACGAGGCGATCGCCGACCTGGACGGCGTGCGGCCCCACGAAGCGCGCGGTGCCCTCGATCCGCTCGGTACCGGGAAGCGAGTCCAGCCCCTCGAGACGGTAGTCCTGAAAGCCCCTGACCAGGGAAGCCTGTCGGGCCATCACGCGGCCGAATTCCACCGAGACCGGTCCGACCTCGACCCCGAACTCCGACGCATGCCGGGCCAGCTGGGCGACCTCGGCGCTGCGGAGCATCGCCTTGGTCGGCATGCAACCGCGAAGGATGCAGAGCCCGCCCCACGGTCCGCGATCGATCAGGGCGATGCGCTTGCCCTCCGCCCCCAGCAGCCGTGCCGCGTGGTATCCCGCACTGCCTCCCCCGATG
>JBIIHZ010000321.1:0-3360 GCA_044235265.1 Candidatus Sericytochromatia bacterium | reverse complement strand
CCGCGAAATTGAAGACTTCGATGCGAAGGCTCTTGCGCGCGCTGGCGATCAGGCTGAGGATGAGCCGTGAATTCTGGAGGGGGCCAACCGACAGGGACGCGCGGTTGTGGCCTGTCCACCCGTTCAATATAGCCGGTGGGCGATCGGGGACCGTGAAACTCAGAGCCGGTGGCGACGCGAGTTCAGCCTGCATCGTCGCATCTTCCGAGGCACGGGACGCCGGTGCCGCGGCCGGACTCCCGCAGGCCGTCAGGCCAGCCAGAAAGATCACCGTGGGAAGCAGGGTTCGGAAGGTATGCAAGAGGCCACCGCCAGGACGCCGATGCGAGAACGGAATCTCGGAATGCTTCATGGCGACTTAACCACGCTTTAACTCATCCGTCAAGCGTGGCGAAGGTCACATGCGTCCCTTGATCTCCTTGGCGGCCATCACGAGCTGGTCGAAGCCTTCCCGGATCCGGTCGGCAGGGGTCAGCAAACCGCACTGACCGCCCACTCCTTCTTCGGCCCGCCACAGGGCGCACTGGGGCGTGCATTCGGCCTTCTGGTTCGCATAGCTCATGAGAGGACAGATCGGCATGGGATTCGCCACGTTTCTTTGATAGAATGCGTTCGTGCGTCGACCCCCGAAAGCTTAATCAGTCTTCCTTTTCCGGTCAAGTTTCCGCGAGCGGTGTCCCGATATCGGCGATGGCTTCTACCGAATTGTCCTCTGATGCCTTCCAGGATGCGCTGATCCGCGATCTCGTCCTGCGCGCTCGTCTCCTGGACGAGGCCGGGATCGAGCAAGCGGAGCGTTACCGCCACGACCCCGCGCGGCGCGGGATCGTTCATCGCCATGCGTTCCTGCCGGACCCGGCGAGTGTCGGACTGCTCGCCATCGAACCGGTGACGGGCGAAATCGTCGCGCGCATCCCGCTCGTGGAGGCCGATCCGCCCCCGGATGCGTCCTCGTGGTCCCGTCCCACCGATGGGAACATCCTCGTCATGTCCCCCCGGGAGCCGGGTATTTCCGGCTCTATCCGGCTGGAGTCTGGCGCCCACGTCGGGTTGCTCCCGTCTCCGCGCGGCGGGTTCCTGTATCCGGGGCTGCCGCTCATCCGGGAACGCAGTCCGCGTCTCGCATCGCTGCCCGCGAGCCAGGTTCCGGCGACGGCCGTCTCGCATCTCCCCATCGACCTCGCCGTGTCCAGCTCGGGGGAATTCATCCTGGCCATGGACCGGGGTGGCGGGACCGTACACGTCGTCGTGGCGCAAACGGCCGCCCAGTCGGGGGGCATCCAGCTCCGTGCGGCAGGGTCTCGCCGCCCCATGGGACTCGCGTCACACGGACGACAGGTCTTCCTGACGGATGGCATCACGTCGCGCCTGACCGTGCTGGATTGCGTCGGGCTCAAGGTCAGGCACCAGATCTTTCCGACCGGACCTCTCGGGGGCGCGAGCGTCACGCCGGATGGCTCCATTCTCGTCATGACCTTCACCCGGCCGGGGGATCAGATCGGTCTGGTGCTCGTTCAGGTCAGTGACCTGCGGGTCCGTCACCTGATGAACCTTCCTCTCGTCCGGGGCGACGATGCTCACCTGGAGCAGATCGCCATTGCTCCGGATGGTGGCCTCCTGTACGTCCTGGGGACGGGCGACGATCGCAAACCGCGCATCGTGGCTCTCGATCCGGCCCGGCGCCAGGTGATCGCCGAGATCCCGCTCGAAACACGCCCTGTCACCATGGCGTTCCCCCCTCCTCCGGACTGGCTGCCGCCACCGATGTCCCTCTCCGATGCCCTGGTCGGTGCAGGGCTCGTCTCCGCGGCCGCCCTCGATGCCCTCCAGGAGCCCCCCGAGGTCCCGACGGGACCGCTTTCCGACCCTGCCATCGATCCGATGGTGCTCGGACAGTTGCCCGAGCGCCTCATCCGCTCGATGGGCATGGTACCGCTCCATCGCGATGCGGCACGTCTCACCGTCGCCATGGTCCGGATGGACGATGCCGCCTGCTTGCAGCTGGCTCAGCAGCTGGCCGGCGGCCTGCAACTCCGTCTCGTCTCCATCACCGCGGGGGACCTCGAGGACTTTTTGACACGGCGCTATCCCGGTCTGATGGCGAGTTATCAGGCGCTCCGGCAGGCAACGCCCATCGTTCGTCCTCCCGGAACGGGCGGTCAGGGGCCGCTTCCCGGTCCGAGACCCGCGCCGATGTCTGGTGGACCTTCCCCCGCTGCGCCGGGACCCGTTCCAGGGCCTCGCCCGCAACCGGCAGCAGGGCCGCAGGCCGGTCCCGTCCCTGGTCCGCTACCGGGTCCTGTGCCCGGACCGGTCCCGGGACCTCGTCCCGGGCCACCTCCTGGTCCCGCGCCCTTTCCCGCGGCATCCGCCTCGCAGCCCGAACCGCCTGCCACCGAGTCCCCGACTCTGTCCGGTTCGCCGTCCGGGTCGGGAATGCTCACTCGGCCCGTTCCCGACCCGGCGGTCGCCCCGGCCGCGGAACCTGCGCCGGCGGTCAGGTCATCCGTTCGCCCTCTTTCCGCGCGTGCTTCCTTGCCACCGGGGTCGTGTGAGCGTCCCGTTTCGTCCGAGGGCCACCGCGTCCTGGCCTGGGAGCCGCTGCGACGGATCATCCAGGAACTCGACCGCAGCCGGGAAAGCTCCTGGTCCTGGCAAAATGTGGTCGCTGCCTCCGTGGCTTACCTGCCGGGTGGCCATCTGCTGGCCTGCGAGGTCCAGCAGGGGCACGTCCTCGAACTGGATCCCGTCGAGCGCAAGGTCGTTTGGTCCTATGCTCCGCCGCCTTCGGCCGATGGGGCACTCCGGGCTCCGCGCTGGGCCGGTCGCACGGGTGAAGGCACCACGCTGGTCGCGGATACGGGCAACCATCGGGTGCTCGAACTCGATGCTGCGGGGGTGATCGTCAGGGCGATAGGTGAACGGGCGCGCGCCGGTTGCACGGGCGGCGCGCTCTTCAAGCCCCACTCCGTCCAGCGCTTGCCTGACGGCAACACGCTCGTCGCGGACACGGGCAACCATCGCGTCATCGAGATCGACGGCCGGGGTGAGATCGTCTGGCAATATGGCAACGCCAGCAATCGTCTCGGTGGCAATGCCGGTTCCGGACCGGATCAGCTCCACGAGCCGACCTGGGCCTGGCGTCTGTCGGGCGGGACGACGCTCGTGGCGGATTCCGGCAACCACCGCGTCCTGGAACTGGACGATGACGGGAACGTCGTCTGGTCGCTCCGCCTGGATGGCGGGACCGGGGCACGGGTCGTTCGCGACGTGATGCATGCCTGGCGCCTCGAGGATGGACGGACGATCGTCTTCGGACGCAAGGGCCTCCTCGAGTGGACGGAACCCGAGGGATTGACC
>JBIIHZ010000319.1:0-3370 GCA_044235265.1 Candidatus Sericytochromatia bacterium | reverse complement strand
AAGCCGACGATACCGGCGCGGACGCTGGCCTTGACGGTGTCCTGCCCGAGCGTGGGGCCTACGGTCCGGTTCTCGACCTCGATGAGCGGCACGGGCAGAGCACCTGCCCTGAGCTGGACGGCCAGCAGCTGGGCAGCCTGCGCATCGAACCGGCCGGAAATCTGGGCCGAACCACCGAGGATGGGGCCCTGGATCACGGGTGCCGAGATCTCCTGCTCATCGAGACGGATGGCCACCGGGCGTCCGACGTTCCGGCTGGAGATTTCCCCGAACAGCTTGGCCCCCTCGGCGTTGAACTTCAGCGCGATCTGCCATCCACCGCCGTTCGGATCGGGCTCGGCCTTGGCCTGAGACAGCATGGACCCGTCGAGCGTGGTCTTGATCCAGGGGCTCTTGCTACCCGACGCGACGGGCGCGGCCTGCATCCCGGTGGGAAGTTCCCAGAAGGTCAGGTGAGCGGTCTTGCCCAGCAGTTCGCGGGCCCTGTCCGGGTCCTTGATCCCGGCCAGTTCGACCAGGACCTGTCGCTCGCCCTTCTTCTGGATGATGGGTTCGTTGACCCCGGTGGCGTCGACACGGTTGCGAACCACGGCGATGACGCTCTGCATCACTTCCGGGGTCACCTTGACGGTGTCGGTATCACGGGCCTCTAGAACGAGGTGCATGCCACCCTGGATGTCCAGGCCATAGCGCGTGGGAAAACGTTTTTCATCCTGGATCACGTAGATCGCGCCCAGCGTCAGCAACATGACGAGGACGAGCAGGACCTTTCTGGGGCTCAAGTCGGGTGCCTCCGGAGTGTGGTCGCATCGCGCGACCGAGGGCCCGCTGGTGCGGGAAGTGAGGTTAAGAAAACGCCAAGAGTCTACGGGTTCGCTTCCGGCGATGTCAAACCGTGCGGTGCCGCTCATCACTGGTCATACAGGATCTTGACGGTTACGATGGATGCCGGAGTGCATCGCATGCTGAATCTGTACCGGCTGGCGCTGTTCGCGAGCCTCACGGTCCTGGGGACCTTCTGTTGCATCCCGCTGCCGTTCGCGTGGTGGGGGGAGACGGTCCTGAACCGCCCCGAGGTCCTGTTCAGCCTCGGCAACATGCACCTCGGGCTGGCCCAGACCAGCGCGCAGTTGCTGGCCGTCTGTCTGGCCGCGACCACGCTCACTCCGGTCACGGCAGCCCTGAGCCAGCTTGCCTATCTGTTCCTGGGTTTGTCGGGGCACTCGGTCTTCGGCGGTGGAGGAGGTTGGGCGTACGCGCAGGCCAGCACCTTCCCTTACCTCCTGATGTTCCCCGTGGGAGCCTTTCTCGGAGCCCGTCTCGGCAGAGGCAAAGGGTTCGCCGGGCGCCTTCGCAGCCTGGTCCTCGCACTCGTCATGATCTGGACGATCGGCTCTGCCTCCGAACTCGCGGCCGCTTCGGCGCTCAGTCAGATGGATGCGTGGTGGCGGCTCGGTCAGACGCACGTTCAGGAATTGCCCGGTCTGGTGGGGTATCTCTTCGCTCTCGCAGCCATCGGTGCCGTCTATGATCGGCTGGTCGCCCTGCTCCGGTCTTCGGCGCCTGCGGCTCGGCCGGTGCCTCGAACGGCGACCGGGTCGGCGCCTCCCTTACCGGAAAAGGCAGCTTTGCCCGTTCCCGTGACCGAGCGTCCGATGGTTCCTCCGATGCCGAAGCGAACCGAGCTCGAGGGAAGCCGACGCCCACCGGAAGACACGACCCAGCGCAAGCTCATCGAAGGCCCACCGCGACGCACGTCTTTGCCGGGGACGCCGGACGACCCCGCACCTCGTTGAAACTCAGGGTGTCCCGGGCTACGTGCGTTCAGCCAACCTGTCGGCCAGGGCCACGTACTGCTCCAGGGCAAGCGTTTCTCCCCGGGCCAGCGGTTCGATGCCCGTGGCGGCGATCGCCTCGTCCAGCTGCGCACGCGGGATTCCGAGCACCCCCAGGGCATTGGCGAGAGTCTTGCGCCGCTGGCCGAAAGCCGCGCGGACCAGACGAAACACGCGAACGGGATCCCGGACCTCGAGAGGAGGCGCCGATCGCGGAAAGAGTCTGACCACGCGTGATTCGACCTCCGGACGGGGACGGAACGCCGTGCGGGGCACCGGACAGACCGATTCACAGGTCGCGGCATAGCGACCGATGACGGTCAGGCTGCCGTAATCCGACGTCCCTTCTCGGGCCAGCAAGCGGCGAGCCACTTCGTCCTGGATCATCAGGATGATGCGCTCCGGTCGCGGTGGCGCCGAGGCCATCGGCCCGGCCTGGAGCGCATCGGCCTCCAGCAATTTCAGCAGGATGGGGGTCGTGATGTAGTAGGGGATGTTGGCCACGACCCGGGTCGTGGCCGGCTCGAGACCGAGGTCGGCCCAGCCCAGCTTCATGAAGTCGCCCCACACGACCTTCAGGTTCGGGAACTCCGTCTCGAGTGCCGTCAGGTCGGGTTCCAGGCGCCTGTCCACCTCGACGGCGACGACCCGGGCCCCGGTTTCCAGGAGCCGACGTGTCAGCGCCCCCTGACCGGGGCCGATCTCGAGGACCGAGACCCCGGGCTCGAGGTCGGCAGCCGCGACGATCCGATCCACGATGCGGATGTCGTGCAAGAAGTGCTGACCCAGTCGGCGCTTGTGTCGAAAGTTCGTCTGGCTCATTCCTGGTTCCTCGTTACCGCAAGTTCAGATCGCTGGCCCAGACGGGGTTCCGTTCCCGTCCGGATCCTGTTCAGGTTCGCCCGGTGGAGGACCGGAATGGCGATCGCCACGGTCCAGATAAACACCCGGACCGGGCCACTCACCGGGACCAGGACGCTCCAGAGGGGCAGCGACAGGGCGGCCAGGACGGAAGCCAGGGACACGATGCGACTCAGCGCCAGGACCACGAGCCACGTCCCGAGAGCCCCCAGGGCCACCCAGGGCGTCAGGGCACCCAGCACGCCCACTCCCGTGGCGACGGCCTTACCGCCCCGGAATCGAAGGAAGACCGACCACACGTGCCCCAGGATGGCCAGCAATCCCAGCAAGACCGGCCACCAGGAAGGTCCCTTGAGGCCGAAGCCGGTCACGGCCGGAACGGCTCCCTTCAAGCCGTCCAGCGTGAAGCACAGAAACCCGGGAACGGGGCCCAGCGTTCGCCAGACGTTGGTCGCACCGATGTTTCCGGACCCCTCGGACAGCAGGTCTCGCCCAGCGGCTCTCGCGATCAGGACTCCGGAAGGCACGGAACCCAGCACGTAGGCACCGAGCAAGGCCAGCAGGGCCACTCCCGGGCTGGAGGCCGGTGTCATCGGGCTCGGCGGGCCCGGAAGACGATCCGGAGGGGCGTTCCCTCGAAGCCGAAGGCGTCCCGGATCTTGGTATCGAGGTAG
>JBIIHZ010000318.1:0-3380 GCA_044235265.1 Candidatus Sericytochromatia bacterium | reverse complement strand
ACACGAGTGAAAATAGGCGGCGATCACGCGTCCACCGTGCGTGAGCACCTGCCCATGCGTCCCGTCCACGGCGGCATTGGAGGCCACGGTCTCGACGCTGGCGCCGGAATAGACCTGATTCTCCGTGTTCGGACGGAGATCGAAGCCGCGGGACTGGAACTGCCCGAGCTTGGCGAGGGCATAGGTCCGGGCAGCCACCGCCTGGGCCTTGAGAGCCTCCAGGGGCCACCGGGGAGACATCTCGGCCGGGACGACCCCGTAGAGGTACGGTTCGAGTCCCACCTCGTTGACGACGGTGAGCGCCCGGCCTCTCGCCCGGATCTCGAGAGCCCCCCGGTACCAGTGCCCGGCGGCGAAAACGAGTCCGGTACGACCGGGTTCGGATGGCGCCTCCAGCCTGAGGGGCGACGTGAAGACCCCGATGTCACGTCCGCGCGAGGTCAGGACGACCCGACCGTTCTCGGCCCGCAGGGCCCAGAGTTGCATGGCCCCGCTCCCCGAGACCAGGCGACCGGTCGCATCGAACCAGTTCCCGGGCACGGAGGTGGACACTTCCGCCCGACGAACACCTTCCTGCAGGCCGACCTTCACGGCCGGCTCCGTGGCCATGGTCTGGGCAGAGCCGTCCGGAGCCACGGAAACGAGGAAAAGGACGAGGCCCGCCAGGGGCCCGGACCAGGATTTCGGGAAACGGGGGGAAGCGTGCATGACGGTCCAGCCGTTCAGCCGGGCCATCCGAGGCGGTCGGGAGGCCAGAAGCGCACGACGGCTCGACCGATGATCTTGTCGACGGGCAAGAAGCCCCAGACGTGGCTGTCGAGCGAGTTGTTGCGGTTGTCCCCCATGACGAACACGTGGCCGGCCGGGATGAGAATATCCGAGCCCTCGTGGAAAAAGGCCACGGGGTTGTCGGGGTCGGGCAGGCGATAGACCGGCTCCTCGCGAATGTACGGTTCCGAGAGGGGCTTCCCGTTGCGGTAGACGACCCCGTCCTCGACGGCGAGGCGATCGCCCGCCACACCGATCACGCGCTTGATGAAGGCGTTGTTGCCCAGATCGTGATGCGCCGCGAGCGAGGCCTCATCTGGCGGAGTGAAGACCACGATGTCCCCGGCACGAGGCGGGGACAGGCGATAGGAGACCTTCTCGACGATGAGGCGATCGCCCACGAGCAGGGTGGGGACCATCGACTCGGACGGGATGAACCTGGCCTCGGCGATCGTGGCGCGGATGCCGAGGGCGACGACCAGCGCAAACGCGAAGGTTTCGACCGTCTCGCGAAGATGCGACTTCGGCCGCTGCTTGCGACGACGGTCAAGAAACTGGGAAGGGCGCCAGGAGAGTCGGGTCATCCAAGTCACTCCGGATCGGGACGTGATCCAGGAGTCTAGCACACCCGGCCCCGGAAACCCGTGATCCCGGACGCAGGAACGTCGATCCCGGGGCCGGGTTTCATCCCCAGGCCAGCAACCAGGCACCGGCGGCTGCCGCCAGGAGCACCAGGCCCGCGGGGTGATGCCCGGGATCGTCCCCGACCCTGCGGGTCACGAACAGATAGACCAGGGCGGCCACGATGAAGGCAGGAACCGGGATCCAACGACCGGGGGAGAGAAAGACGAGCGCGGGGTGCGTGGCAGCCACGACCCCGGTCACGGTGAGAAAAGGCAGGGACCAGGCCACCATCCGGAAGGCGACCTCGGCGAGCCCGCCCCAGCTGGCCCCGAGGGTCCGCAACGTCCGACGGGACGTCACGGTCCTCGGGCTCCCGAAGATGGCCTGGATGGGAACGGCTGCCGCAGCAGCCAGGAGAAAGCCCGTTCCGACCCAGGCCCCGGTGGCCCCGAGCAAGGTCCAGTCCGGAGGAAAGCCCAACGGGGTGGCGGAGAGTCCCCCCAGCAGGATGAGCACCCCGGGGGCAAGGATGGCCGGGACGAGCGTCCAGAGGCGGGAACCGAACTCGAGCGTGATCAGGGTGAGGACGAACTGCGGCCCCACCAGCACGAGGGCCCAGGGCACCAGGGACCGGGCCTGCGAGAAGGCGACTGCCTGCGCGGCCAGCGTGGCGAGCAGCGCGAGGATCGAGCCGGGGACGCAGAGCCGATCGAGATCCGAGGCGGGTCGGACGATCTTGGCCCCCCAGAGCACGGCCACGGCGATCGCCGAGAGGGCGACGACATCCTGACAGGTATGCAGGAACTCCTCCGGTGACGTCACGACGCCCCCTCCCCGTCCACAGGTTCTGGCTGCCAGCCCGTCACCTCGAAGCAGCGTACGGGCTCCCGACGTCCGCTGAGCGGGACGTTGCCGAGGTCCCGGCCCCGAACCCGCGACCGGACGAACTCGAGGGTCGCCCCCGAGATGAGGGTGTGGCTGTGGAATTGCTTGTTGAGCGTCTCGAGGCGCGCGGCCATGTTCACCGTATCCCCGATGACGGTACGTTCCTGGCGATGTGCCGGCCCCACATCGCCGACGATCGCTTCCCCCGTGGCGATCCCGATGCGGATGCGGAGGGGCTGCTGGCCCATGGCGAGCGCCTCATCCTGGACTCGACCGATCGCCTCGTGCATCGCGAGCGCACACCGGACCGCCTGTTCGGCCCCTCGGACGGGGTCTTCGAGGTTCCAGAATACCAGGATCGCATCTCCGATGTACTTGTCGACAACCCCACCATGCGCCTCCACGGACGCGACCATGACCTCGAGGTGGCGATTGAGGATGGCGAGGACCTCCCGCGCCGGGAGTTGCTCCGCCAGACGCGTGAACCCCTCCAGATCGGCGAAGAGCACGGAGACCACGGCCAGCAAGGCTTCCGCCCCTGCCGGTTGAGCAGGGGCGGAAGTGGATGGAGGACGCTTGCCGAAGAACCGCATGCGTCCCTAGAAGCCGAGACCCCAGGACACGCCCACCTGGCCGTTGCGGAACTCGGGATCGACGCCCACCCCGAGATCGATGTGCGTGAGGAAGAGGTTGAGCCCCACTCCCGCGCCGTACATCGGGTTGAAGCCACCGAGACGAGCCCCGGCACGCGCATACAGGAAGTTGAAGATGTTCCAGGCGAGACCGGCCTGCAGCGTGGGCGAGGCCATCTGCTTCGAGACGGGATTGCTCGCGAAGTCCTGGCGCAGATCGCCCATGAGGGTGAAGCCCAGAGGCAACTGGAGCGCGGTCCCGAGCGACAGACCGAAGGGCTCGGTATCCGTGAAGTTGATGTTGCTCGTGGTCCCCGGCTGCAGCTGGAACGAGCCAGCGGTGAACCCGAGACGCTGGGTGCTCTCGGTCCCCGGCCAGACGACGATCGGGTTGTAGGCCGCGAGTCCGATCGACCAGGCATCCGTGAGTGCGACCTGGGCCCCCAGATCGAGACCGAAGCCCAGCGAGCC
>JBIIHZ010000317.1:0-3384 GCA_044235265.1 Candidatus Sericytochromatia bacterium | reverse complement strand
CCGTGGCCAGCCGATCTCCCATCTCCAGACCATGATCGACAGCGGTCACCTCAAGCCGGGTGACGTCGTGTACGCCAACCGGGCGCCCGGTCGCGATCCGTCATCCCGGAACCTGCGCTACGGTCCACACTGGTTCACGTACATGGGCAACGGCCAGTTCCGGGATCAGTACGGGACGAAGACCGCCGCCCAGATGCAGCATTTCATCGCGGGCCGCCGGATCGACACGGTCTACCATCCGTTCGCTCACGCGGGGGCTGCGAGGGCGCACCAGGCCCTCCGGACGGATGCGCCCGTACAGGGACTTCTGGGGGCCGGTTCCCGGGGGACCATCCCTCTGCCGGCCTAGCTCCGGAATCAATATTTAATGAAGCCGAAACACGAATCGAACGCGATTTAAGAAATACCGTTCCCCGGGTTGCAAATAATGCTCTTGGAAGCATGAGCTCCGCTCAGGGTGCGCCGAGGCACCCCAGAATCGAGGTCTTGTATGACGATCCAGGGAACCCAGCGGCAAGGCGCCACCCAGGCACCGACTCGACTGGCACAGGCCACCGAGCCGGCTCCCGCGCCTGCTCCCCAGCCTGCAGCCGAGGCGCCCCGCCCCGATCCGAATACCGGATTGAAAAGTCGACTCTGGGGCGCAGCCCGCCGGAACGCTTACACGGGCAGCACCCACAACTGCTTCCAGTTCTCGCGGACCCTGGTCATGAAGGCCGGCGGAGGGGACGTCCGGCAACTGCCCGACGACCGTTCCGCCCGGGGCAAGCCGCTCAGCTACCTCAAGACGATGATCGACGAGGGCCGCCTGAAGCCCGGTGATGTGGTCTACGCGAACTACCGCCCCGGAACGGATCCCAGCTCGACCAACCTCGGCAATGGACCGCACTGGTTCACCTACATGGGTGAAGGCAAGTTCATCGACCAGTACGGCACCAAGTCGCTGGCCGAGATGGAGAACTTCATCCCCGGGCGCAAGATCGACGCCGTCGTGCATCCCTTCCCGGGATCGCAACCCGAGACGGGCGTGCAGGTCTCGTCGGTCGATACCTCGGGGGATCCCCAGTTCGGAGAAGGCGATGCGATGGCAGGGGCGATCGCCTCGGGGCCGGCAGGATCCCCCGCGAGCGTCCCGATGCCCATGAACCTCGAGAATCCGATGGAATCCGAGGAAGAGAAGCGCAACAAGGTCCCCGTGGTCCGGGCCCCTGCCAATGTCCGGGCCACGCCGGTCGCAGCCGGTGGCGGGGTCGCCAAGGGCGACTTCAACGCCCTGATGCAGAAGCTCGAGGGCATGGGCATCGATCGGGCCTATCTCGACCAGCTCTCCCAGAAGTACGGGGTGCCGGTGGAGTGGATCCTGGCCGTCATGATGCAGGAGTCCGTCGGCGACCCGAATGCCGGCTCATCGGCAGGGGCGCGGGGCCTGATGCAACTCATGCCGGGCACCTTCCAGGAAATGGGCGTGGGCGACAACATCCTCGATCCGAAACAGAACCTCGAAGCCGGAGTCAAGTATCTCGGCAAGATGCACGAGATGTTCGGCGACTGGACCAAGGCCGTCGGCCATTACAACTCCGGCCCGGGAGGCAACCTCACCAATCCCGAGACCGCGCATTACATCCGCGTGGTGCCCCAGTTTGCCGCGATGGCCAGAAACGATCTGAACGCCCAGGTTTGAACCGCGCACGTCGAGGCCCCCGTTCCGGAAGGGACGGGGGCCTCTGGCCTGGATGATGCGCGTCACACGCCGATCCGGACAATCACGACGAACCTCATCGCAAGTCGTGACGATGGTTTCTGTGAATGTCCAGGACAGTTCTATAACATCTGGACAGGGTCGAGAGGGCTGGTGAGGGTGCCAGCCGGACCGGGGAGGCCAGGCATGAAGGACACCGGAAGGGGGATGTTTCCTTCCTGGCTCATCATGCTCGCCATCGCCGCCCCGACCTGCCTGGGCGCCGTCCTGTACGGGCTCGACGTCGGTCAGCAGGTCGCCATCCTGGAGCGGGAGGTGGCCTCGGCTCACCTCTCGGCTTCGGTGCTCGATGCGCTCATCGAGGCCCGGGCCAACCGACCGGATGAGGCGCGGAGGCAACTCGAGCGGGCCCGTGCCTTCGAGAGTCGGCTGGGCCCGTCACCGGGGGTCGAATCGGCCCTGCGCGCGGCCCGCGAGGCACTCGCCGGGGGAAATGGTGACCGGTCGGTCCCCGTGCTCGTGGATTGCGTGAAGACGGTCGGAGAGGCCGGCGGCCTCATCCTCGATACCGATGCCGCGAGCTATGCCGTGATGGACTCCTTCGTCGTGCAGTTCCCCGAGGTCGTGGCCTCCGAACACGCCCGTCAGGCCCTCGAACCCCTGATCACGAACCCTGGGGCCTCCCGTATCGAGGTTGCGGGACGTACACACGCCCTGAACCGCATGCTGCGCCTGTCTCTGGATGGCATCCAGCGAGACGTGCGGGACGGGTTCCGTCTGGAGCCCGAACTCACGACCCGGCTGGCCGTCCCTGCGCTGGAACTCGAACGTGCCCTCCCGGGAAGCCCGGGAGCCGGGCACCTCCGGTTCAGCCCGACTGGACCGGATCGACGCTGCCTTCCGGGCCTACAGGGCGGCCGCGACGGACACCTTCGTGGAACTGGTCGAGCAACGTCTCGGGGCCTTGCGAGGCCACGCCTTCCGGATCCTCTCGGGGCTGATGGGTCTCCTGCTGCTGGCCCTGACCGTGGCTGCGGGTGTCATGAGGCAGCTGTCGACCGGTACACGATCGCTTCTTCCCGCCGCCGGCGAGGAGCTGTCCGATGGCGAATCGGCGGAGCTCGCGACCGGTCCGTTCCCGGCTGCACCGCTCCGGGAACGCGGACAGCCCGTGTCCACCGCGGGGATGCGCTGGGCCCCGGAAACGGACCAGGAAGCCGTCTAGGGCCCTTCCGCGCGGGTCGAGATCGGCTGCGGCTCCGACGCGGTACGCGTAAGCTCGAGCGCCTCGAGCGTACGCTTCACCTGGTCATGCGTCCCGCGGAGCACGGTCTGACAGTGCGTGATGAGCCAGGCTGCCCGCTCGACCTTGAGCGCCAGCTCATCGACCTGGACGGCTTCCCCCTCGAGTTCGTTCAGGATCCGGTCGAGTTCGGCGATCGCCTCCCGGTACGTCGCGGGCACGCGCTGGACGGAATCATTCATGGGGCCTCCGTTCGGGGTTCGACCTTCTCGATGATCGCCGAAGCCTGTCCATCGGGCAACCTCAGCCGGATGCGATCCCCGCCCCGGATCCGGCGGGCGGAGCGGATCGGCTTGCCCTCTGCATCGGACACGAGCGCGAAGCCCCGGGCCAGGAGCCGGGCGGGATCGTGCGCTCGCAGCGCGAGCTCGAATCGCTCGAG
>JBIIHZ010000316.1:0-3385 GCA_044235265.1 Candidatus Sericytochromatia bacterium | reverse complement strand
CGACAATATTGCCCGGGCGACCGGGTGAGAAGATAGCCCGCCGCCAGGAACTTGCAGCCCTCGAGGCGCCCGACCCCGCGATTCACGCGACTGGGACGGGCGCCTCGGGCCTTTTTGGCTGTCTTCCGGACGGGACGTAGATGGGATGCAACCGTCGCGTGTGACATGGTGTCGCGTGATGGTTGTCACTTTGATCAAGATAGATCTTGGTCAGATATGTGACTTTCAGAAGTGGTGCCCGTGCGGCAGCTCGAGGCAGACTGAAAGTGTCCAGCGGCGCCAATCGTGGCACTTCAAAGTTCCAGGAGGTCCTGAGATGGTTCCTTTCACGGCTAGCCGAATCTTGTGTGCCGGCGTCCAGCTGAACGGTCTCCGTGATCAGGCCCGTGCGAATCCGCTGGGATTGGCCCAGGGCATGCTGGTCGGCAGGCCCGGGATCCGCGTCCAGGTTTCGCACTTCGATGATGCAGGGCGAACCCGGGAATCCTGGACTCTCGAGAAACTCGCTGCGGCGCTCGACGAACACGATGTGGCCTTCTTGCTGGAATCGCTCGGTCTCGACGAAGAGGCCGTCACGATCACCGGCGGAATCGGTCTCGCCGAGATCGCGGTGAAGCGCCCCGTCGCGAGTCCAGCCTTCATCGCGCTCGCCTCGTGATTCGCATCCGGTGGCGCAAGGCGCGATTTCGATGACGACAGACACCCGGGGGTCCCGTCAGGGCCCCCGGGTGTCTTCATGGCCCTGATGGCGGGTGACCATCCCCTGCGAGCGATGCTGTTATACTTGCGAGGGGCGGTGGACCTGGAGCGTGCATGTCGACGAAATACATCTTTGTCACCGGTGGGGTGGTCTCGAGCATCGGCAAGGGGATCGTGGCTTCCAGCCTCGGTCGCCTCTTCAAGAATCGGGGCTACACGGTCCGGATCCTGAAGCTCGATCCTTACATCAACATCGATCCGGGGACCATGAGCCCCTACCAGCACGGTGAGGTCTTCGTCACCGAGGATGGTGCCGAGACGGACCTCGATCTCGGCCACTACGAGCGCTTCACCGATACGGATCTCGATCGTGAGAACTCGGTGACTGCCGGCAGCATCTACTGGTCCGTGATCACCAAGGAACGGCGAGGCGATTACCTGTCCGGGACCGTGCAGGTCATTCCTCACATCACCAACGAGATCAAGGACCGTATCCACCGGGTCGGCTCCCGCACGGACATCGCGATCGTCGAGATCGGGGGCACGGTCGGCGACATCGAGAGTCTGCCCTTTCTCGAGGCCATCCGACAGTTCCGCAAGGACGCCGGTCGTGACAACGTCGTCTATGTCCACGTGACCCTCGTGCCGGCGCTCCAGGCTGCAGGCGAACTCAAGACCAAGCCCACGCAGCACAGTGTCAAGGAACTGCGGAGTCTCGGAATCCAGCCGGATGTGCTCGTCTGTCGCACGCAGCACCACCTGCCGCAGCACGTGCGCGACAAGCTGGCCCTGTTCTGCGACATCGACCCGGAGGCCGTCATCGAGTGCCCCGATGTCGAGCACATCTATGCGGTACCGGCTGCGCTCGAGAGCCAGGGCATGCCGCGAGAGATCGCGTCTCGACTTCACCTTCCTGACCCCGGTCCCCGAGGTTCAGAGACCTGGGACGCCTTCGTGGAGCGCCTCCAGAATCCCCGGGCCTCGGTCACGCTGGGTATCGCGGGCAAGTACGTCGAATTGCAGGATGCCTATCGTTCCGTGATCGAGAGCGTCCGGATCGCGGCCGCTCACGAGGGGCTCGCCGTCGATATTCGCTGGCTCCAGGCCGATGGTCCGCTCGAATCGGAGGAGACTGCCGGACTGCTGGCAGGGCTCGATGGGATCCTCGTCCCGGGAGGGTTCGGGCACCGCGGCATCGAGGGCAAGATACTTGCCATCCGGTATGCCCGTGAACACGGGATCCCCTTCCTGGGGCTCTGCCTCGGGATGCAGACGGCCGTCATCGAGTTCGCCCGTCACGTGGCCGGGCTCTCGGGTGCCCATTCGTCCGAATTCGATCCCGGCTCGCCGTATCCGGTCATCGATCTGCTTCCCGAGCAGAAGCTCGTGGAGGGCAAGGGAGGCACCATGCGGCTCGGTGCCTATCCGTGCAAGCTGGCGCCCGGGTCGCTCGCGTCGGAACTTTACGGGACCGAACTCATCAGCGAGCGCCACCGACATCGTTTCGAGGTGAACAACGCCCTCCTCGAGCGCCTGACGGAGCGGGGCTTGCGGGTTTCGGGGACCAGTCCCGATGGTCGTCTGGTCGAGATCATCGAGTTGCCGGACCATCCGTTCTTCATTGCCAGTCAGTTCCACCCCGAGTTCAAGAGCCGCCCCGGCAAGCCACATCCCCTCTTTTCCGGGCTCATCCGGGCCATGGCTCGGGCCTCCGGGGTGGTGTCGTCGGAGGTGGGCGGCAGCCTGAACGCCGGGGAGGTGCTCGCATGAAACCAGGATCTGGCCTTTCGGAGGGGTTGCTCGCGCTTGCCCACGAGGCGCTCGGTCGGGCGTATGCCCCGTACTCGAACTTTCCGGTCGGGGCTGCGCTGGAGGCCGAAGACGGTCGCGTCTTCACGGGGTGCAACATCGAGAACGCGAGCTTCGGTCTGACCATGTGTGCCGAGCGCGTGGCCCTCTATCAGGCCGTGGCTTCCGGCGTCACACGCTTCCGCTCCATCGCGATCGTTGCCAGCCGGGCTCGCCCCTGTTCTCCGTGCGGGGCCTGTAGACAGGTCCTGGCCGAGTTCGGTCCCTCCATGGACGTCATTCTCGAATCATCTGACGGTCCGGAGATCCGCTCTCTCTCCGACCTTCTCCCCATGTGTTTCACCCAGTCCGATCTCGCGAGGTCTTCTACCTGATGCCAGCCCACCGTTCCGGTTTCGTGGCCCTCGTGGGGCGTCCCAACGTGGGCAAGTCGACTCTGCTGAACCGCCTCGTGGGTCAGAAGGTGGCGATCGTCTCGTCCAAGGCCCAGACTACCCGGCACCGGATCCGCGGCGTCCATACGGGGGAGGGCTACCAGCTGGTCCTCGTCGACACGCCGGGGGTGCACAAGCCGCTGCATCTGCTCGGTGAGCAACTCGTCAAGTCCGCGGTCGACACGCTCGCCGAGGTCGACCTCGTGCTGTTCCTGGTCGATGGCCGTTCCACGGCCGGACGCGGCGACCGCTACGTCGCGGATCTGCTGCTCAAAGCCGGGCGTCCGGTCATCCTCGTGGCCAACAAGGTCGAATCCGGCAAGATGGCTCCCGAGATCCTCGAGACGTATCGTGACCTCGTGCCTGCCCTCTCGGAGCACGTCATCTCGGCGCTGTATGGCAAGGGAGTCGCCACTCTGCTCGCCGATGTCGCCGGGCGCCTC
>JBIIHZ010000023.1:0-11084 GCA_044235265.1 Candidatus Sericytochromatia bacterium | reverse complement strand
CGAGCAGGGCCGTGATGCGGTTCCCGAGCCACTGGAAAAGAACCTGCCCGCCCGGCAGCTTGAGGATGAACAGAGCGAGGGCGAACTGGATGCCAAGGCCCGCGAGGACGGGACGCCAGCGGATGGCCTTGCGATCCGTCGAGGCCAGCCAGCCGAGCAAGAGGATGGTCAGCAACCCCACGACACTGATGAGCTGGTTCACGTCGTCCTCCTAGCTCAGGAGACCGGCGATCGTCGCGGTCAGGCACGAGGCGAGGGCGCCTCCGACCATGGCCCGCAACCCCAGCCGCGCGAGTTCACCCCGACGATCGGGCGCGATGCCCCCGATGCAGCCGATGTTGATGGCGATCGAGCTGAAGTTGGCGAAGCCGCACAGCGCGAAGGTCGCGATCGTCGTCGCGTGCGCCCCGAGCGAGACACCCTGCACCTTGCCCGCGATGATGTCGGCCAGGTGCGTGTAGGCCACGAACTCGTTGATGACGATCTTCTGACCGATGAGGCTCCCGACGAGCCCCGCCTCGTTCCAGGGCACGCCCATGACGAAGGCCAGCGGGCTGAAAATCCAGCCCAGGATCTTCTCGAGCGACAGCGGGCTGCCATCCGGCAGATGGACGAGACCGATGCCGGCATTCAGCATCGCGATGAGCGAGACGAAAGCCAGGAGCATGGCCCCCACCACGAAGGCCAGATGCATCCCGTCCGCGGCCCCCTTGGCAGCCGCCTCGATGACGGACGACTCCGTCCGTTCGACATCGAGGGTCGCTCCGCCGGCCGTCTTCGGCGATTCGGTCTCGGGCACCATGATCTTGGCCATCACGAGGCCGGCGGGCGCCCCCATGATGGACGCCGCCAGCAGGTGGGGCGCCCATTCCTTGCCGAGCATGCCGATGTAGGCCGCCATCACGGACCCCGCGATGGTCGCCATGCCCCCCGTCATGATGGCCATGAGCTCGGAGCGGGTCATCTGGGAAATGTACGGGCGAATCAGCAGGGGCGCCTCGCTCTGCCCCACGAAGACGCAGGCGACGGCACTCAGGCTTTCGGCCCCGGACGTGCCCATGGTCTTGACCATCAGCTTCGCGAAGAAGGAGACGATGGCCTGCATCAGGCCCAGATAGTAGGCGATGCCCATGAGGCTTCCGACGAAGATGATGGCCGGAAGCACCTGGAACGCGAAGATGTAGCCCATCGAGGGGATGTCGATCAGCTTGCCGAAGACGAAGCCCGTGCCTTCCTTGGCGAAGTCCAGGAGTCTCGTGACGGCCAGCCCGAGGCGATCGAAGAACGACTGACCGACGGGAGTTTTGAGGATGAAGAGGGCCAGGGCCAGCTGCACACCGAGCCCCCAGCCGACGAGGCGATACGAGATGGCCCGACGATCGGTCGAAAGAGCGTGGGCGATACCCAGGATCACGAGCAGGCCCAGCAGGCCGACGAGCTTGTCCATGGCGGGTTGTGAAGCTCCTGTCTACAAGCAGCATCCCCTGGCCTCAGGGGCCAGGGGAGCAAAAGGGTCAACGATCGAGGCGAGAGGCGGCTTGCAACGAGCGCCGCTTCAGGGCGAATCGCAGGCGGCGCTTGCCCCCCTGCCAGCGGAACACCGAAAAGAGCGCGACGGTGAGGGTTCCCCCCTTGAGAAACCAGGTGAAGAGCGCACCGAGGTCTCCCAGGATGGCCCCCCCGACGGGAACGGCCTCGGCCGCGACCAGAGGCGCCGTCGCGACGAGCTTGCCCTGCTGCATGACCTGGAGGGTCCCGACGGGCTGGCCGGGCGAGACGGGAGCCGTGACGTCTTCGCGCATGAGGGTGCTGGTCTCGACCTGCGGACGACCGGAGCCGCGTGGCACGCTCAGCGTCAGAGGCTGGAGCAGGACGGCCTTCACGGACCGCACGCTGCCTCCTGCGACGGCCACCTCACCGAGCGGCTGGTCGGGAGTCAGCACGGGGACGCTCTCGAAGGCCTGCAGACCGTGGTCGAGCAACTGCTGGGCATCGCGCCAGCAGTCCGGATCCGAGAGGATGGCCTCGATCACGTAGCGACCGTCGCGCTTCGCGGATCCGACGAAGCACTTCCCGGCAACCGTGGTGTACCCCGTCTTGCCAGCCCAGGCGCCCGGATAGGACTTCAGGAGCCGGTTGTGGTTGACCAGCAGACGCTTCTTGATTCGCGAGTTGCCGGGCAGTTCCATGGTCCGGGTGGACGAGATCCGGGCCATGGTCGTGTTCATGAACGCTGCGCGAGCCAGCATGGCGAGGTCATGCGCGCTCGAATGGTGGGCCGGGTTCGGGAGCCCGTGGGGGGTCTCGAAATGGGTGTCCTGCAGCCCGAGTTCCTCGGCCTTGCGGTTCATGAGGGCCACGAAGCCCTCGACGCTGCCTCCCACGTGCTCGGCGACGGCCGTGGTGGCATCGTTGCCGGAGACGAGCATCATGCCGTAGAGCAGCTGTTCGAGCGTGAGGTGTTCTCCCGCCTCGAGATACATGCTGGAACCTTCCACGGCTGCGGCCGCAGTCGACACCTCGACGACATCCGAGAGGTTGCCATGCTCGATGGCGACGAGAGCGGCCATGAGCTTGGTGGTGCTGGCTTGCGGGAGCTGCTCGTGGATGTTCTTGCCGTAGAGCAGCTGACCGGACGCCCCGTCGATGAGGATCGCTGCCCGGGCGGTGACGGTGGGTGTCGCCTGTTCGGCTCGGGCCGGGAACAGCCCGATGCCCCAGGCCAGCGCGGCCATCCCCACCGTGATCATCGCACGCTTCAACGGAACCTCCCTCGCACCACTTCCAGCGTAAGTCCACATGCAGTTTAAGAAAAGCCCATGAATCGTTGCGTGACGGTGCTCACCGGAGCCCCGATCCCTCTTGCGCCTCAGGCTCGTTGCAGGCTATAATTCTTGAACCGCGCGCTAATAGCTCAGGTGGTAGAGCAGCTGACTCTTAATCAGCGGGTCGTAGGTTCGAGCCCTACTTGGCGCACCTTGAAGAGGCGACTTTCTCTCGGGAAAGCCGCCTCTTCGTCTCAAGCCGGTTGCATGAGAGCAGGCCCCCCGTCCGGGGGGCCTGCTCGGTCAGATGCCTAGTTCTTGCGCGCCTTGGCTTTCGACTTTCTGACAGCCGGCTTCCTGGCAGGGACCGGTGTGGGCTTGAAGGCGGGTGCCGCGAGTTCCGCAGGTACCGGTGCTTCCGCGGCAGCCTGGGACTCGTTGGCGGCAGGCACGGGGGACTCGACGACGGACGGGGCACGCTCCGGAGCCGATGCAGGGGCTGCGGCACCGGCAGGAGCGACGGGCTCTTCCGAGTGCTGCTGGGACTGCGAGGCGGCACATCCGGCCACCAGCAGGAGCGAGACCAGGTACAGGGCGAACTTCATCGCGTGTGAGCCTTTCTCGAGGGCCATCTTGGAGACCTGGCAGCCCTGGCACGAGCGCACTCAGGACAGACGTCCACAAGTCTAGCGCACGAACAGGGTCGGTGGGAATTTGACGGACCCGCCCGGAGCGCCTAAACTGGCAGGGTTCAATTGCGCCAATAGCTCAGGTGGTAGAGCAGCTGACTCTTAATCAGCGGGTCGTAGGTTCGAGCCCTACTTGGCGCACTGTTCCGGGATACCCGGAACATCCGGGGGAGATGCTGGAGTGGTTGAACAGGCATTCCTGGAAAGAATGTAGGCGGCCAAAAGTCGTCTCGGGGGTTCGAATCCCCCTCTCCCCGCTCTTGCTCCGTACCGCCTTCCCGTATCCGGAGGCTCTTTCGTGTCGATGTCGCTGCCTGCTGCCGTCCTCGCTCAGCGTTCCCGGATCGAGGAGGCCGCTGATTTCCTGCGCGATCGCCTCGGCCCCATTCCCACCGTGGCGCTCATCCTGGGTTCCGGCCTCGGCAGCTTTGTCGACGGCCTCACGGACTCCCGGGCCATCGCCTTCGACGAGATCCCGCACTGGGCCAGCGCGACGGCCCCCGGGCACGCCGGCCGACTCGTGGTCGGGCAGACGGGGGACTGCCGCGTCATCGTGCTCCAGGGCCGGTTGCACGGTTACGAAGGCCACGCCCCCACGGAAGCCACTTTCCCCATCCGGGTCCTTCGACACCTCGGCGTGAAGACCCTGGTCGTCACGTGCGCGGCAGGCTCCCTTCACGAGGGGTGGCAGGCGGGTGACCTGATGCTCATCTCGGACCAGATCAACCTCACGGGCACCAACCCGCTCGTGGGGCCCAACGACCCCGAGATCGGCCCCCGCTTCCCCGTGATGTTCGACGCCTACCGCGAGCGGTTGCGGGCGACAGCCCGCGAGGTCTCAGCGGAACTCGGCCTCCTCCTGCGGGAAGGCGTGTATGCCGGTATCCAGGGACCTTCGTTCCTCACTCCAGCTGAACTGGCTCACCTGATCACCATCGGTGGCGATGCGGTCGGCATGTCGGTCGTGCATGAAGTCCTCGTGGCCGTGCACGGCGGGCTGGACGTCGTCGGCCTGGCCCTCCTGTCCGACGTGGCCAGACCGGACGAGCCCACCCATGCCACGGCGGAAGAGGTTCTGGCCGTGGTGGAACGGTCGGCTCCCCGCGTCCATGCGCTGCTGGCCAGCCTGCTTCCCCGACTCTGAAGCCGTCACCGACCTTCCATGAAGCCCCAGGCGAGACACGCCTCGCGCTGCGCGCTCCCCCGCGAGCGCACGACCCGGGTTCCCCGGAAGGCCCGTTCGAGCACGCGAGCCAGGCGCTGCGCCAGGGCAGCCTGAGACAGGTAGAGCACCGACATGGGAGGGCGTTCCTCGAGATGCACGAGGCGCGCCAGTGGATTGACCGTACGAGCGCGCATGAGTTCTCGCTCGAGCGTGGCCAGGACCTGACTCCTGCGTGCTTCCATCCCGGGCCACCAGATCCGCAGTTCGCCCGCGAAGGTGCCGACCCGGTGACATGCGGGACAGACCCGGCGTGCGGTGGCCGGCTCACTGAGCAGCTTCAGCGCCCGGGGCGGGTCATGGAGCCACCGCTTGGCCTCGAACAGGGCCAGACATCTCGGACAGACCCCCGCGTCCCTCCCCGTCGCCCAGGCCGCTCCCGGGTGGTGGACGCCCTCGGGATACCGCTCGTCGATCGCGGGACCCGCGATCCAGCGACGCCCGGTCCGACCGCTCTTCAGCGAGAGCCCTCCGCCCAGCCCCGTACTTCGTGCCGGTATCCGCATCGTGGAAGCCCCCTCCCGCCCCGACCGGGCGCGACGGATCCTAGCACTCCGCACGCAACGGGGCAGCACGCGGGCGTGGAAAGCCGGGATCCAGGCAAGGCCCACGTGCTATCCTGTTAACGACATCCGCCGGAAGTCATCCGGGTGCGGTGAGGAGTCTCGGACCCGTGCGCGCAGCCGAAGCCAGCCAAGCCCTGGCCCCCCCCTTCATGGGGGGGCTGCTTCCCCTGGTGATCGTCACCCTCGCGATCGCCGTCCTCACCCTGGTCTGGGCCCTGGCGCTGAGACGCCGCGAGCGCGAACTCGCGGACAAGGACCGGCACCTCCACCAGCTCATGAGCGCCGTCTCCCACGAGCTCCGGACACCGCTCAACTTCATCACGGGCTTCGCGAGCATCCTGCAAGACGAGCTGGCCGGCCCCCTCACCGCGGAGCAGCATCGCCATCTCGGCAAGATCCTGCTCGGAGCCGACCAGCTGACGGCGCTGATCAACCAGATCCTCGACTACACGCGACTCGAATCGGGCCAGTTCCAGCTGGCACGCCGCGCCGTCGAACCCGAAACCGTCATCCGCGAGGCCCTCGAGAACCTCGAGCCCGTCGCCCGGCAGAAACGCATCGACCTGCGCGTGACGCTCGAGGCCCGCGGCCCCGTGATGCTGGATCCTGACCGGCTCACGCAGGTTCTCTACAACCTCGTCAGCAATGCCATCAAGTTCACGCCCCCAAGGGGCACCGTCGAGGTGCTCGCCCGCACGCGGTCCGACCAGCTCGAGATCGAGGTCGTGGACTCCGGGATCGGCATCTCGGCCGAGGATCTGGAGGTCGTTTTCACGGCCTACTACCGGACGGAAGCCGGTGCGCGGATGAGTCAGGGAACGGGGCTCGGTCTGGCCATCACCCGGGCCCTCGTCGAGGCACACGGAGGCACCATCCAGGCGAGCAGCCGCCCCGGTGAGGGCAGCCGCTTCGTGCTGTCCCTGCCCCTCGTCTGATGGGGCTCAGAGCGTCGCGAGGATGGTCACGTCCGGGTGCCGCCGCAGGTCGAGTTCGTAGGGACGGACCCGGCGACGGCCGTCCGGATCGCGCAGCACCTGGACCACCGGCCGCAGGGGCAAGCCGCGATCGACGTCCGTCACGACCCCTTCCTCGCAGGTGCTGAGACGCACGGCCGTCTCGACGGGAAACGGCACCACCATCTTCAGGAACTCCTGGACGAGCTCCAGCCGGAAGTGAGACCCTCCGCTGGCCATCAGGTACTCGATCGCCTGATGCGGGGGGGTGGGGCCCCCCTGCGAGGTCTGATGTAGCAGGTTGTCGTACGTGTTGACGAGCGCGGCGATCTGCGCGAACTCGTGGATGGACTCCCCCCGGAGGCCCTGGGGGAACCCCGTCCCGTCCCAGCGTTCGTGGTGCTGCAGGACGATCGCCCGGGCCGTGGCCGGCACGACGTCCCCCATCTGCGCGAGCAGATCGGCCCCGGCCCGCGCATGAGCCCGGTAGGCGGGGTCGGCGGGCGCCTCGGTGGTCTCATGCAGATGGGCGGAGGACGCCTCGACCACGGTCTTGCCCAGATCGTGGACCAGCAACCCCATGGCGAGGTCCATGAGCTTCCCGTAGGGCAAGCCGAGATGGATCCCGAAGCTCAGGCCGAGGATGCAGACGTTGACCGCGTGGCTGATCCCGTAGGTGCCGAGTGAGCGCAGCTCGCCGAACTGGGTAGGCAGCCGACGGGCGCTCGTGAGGTCGTTGAGGACCATCGAGGAGGCATTGTAGAGGATCCGGCGCTGGGTCCAGGTCTGGGACAGGCCCGCATCAGGCTCCCGCGTGCGCGCCATCAGCTCGCGCACCCCCGTCAGCGCCTCGACCCGCGCCTTCTCGCTGACGACCTCCTCGTGGGCATCCGTCTCGCCCTCGTTCTCGAGCAGGCTGACGGCCAGGAAGCCCTCCTCGGTCAGGCGAGCGAGGTACTCTCGCGTGAGCTCGGACCCCCGCCTCAGCAGGACACGTCCATCTTCCCCGTGAATCGTCCGGCCGAGACGACTCCCGGGTACGACCCGCGAGATGGGCACGAAGCGCATGCAGCTCCCTCCGGACGGCGCAAGCCTTGACGCAGGACCAAGGCTGGATTAAAGTCATGAGACCGTCAAGGCTCAGTCGCCAAGTGGTCAAGGCAAGCGGTTCATACCCGCTCATCCGCTGGTTCAAATCCAGCCTGAGCCACTCCTCTCAAGGTCCGGCATACGCCGGACCTTTTGCGTGTCGACCCGAAAAGGGGAGGGCCGAGTCCCCGACCCCGGAGCGCCGGACCTGGATGACCCTGCTCGAGATCTTGCAACGAAGCGAGCTGCTCCCCCCTGGCGAACGCGTCCTCGTGGGATGCTCGGGCGGGGGCGACTCACTGGCACTTGCCCATGCCCTCTCGCTGGTCCGGCCAGGCCAGGTCGAGGCGGCCGTGGTGGACCACGGGGTGCGGGAAGGTTCGCTCGACGAGGCCCGGGCCGTCGCGGCCCTGCTCGACAGCTGGCACATCCCCAGTGCGGTGCTCTCGCCCGTACCCGAGACGGAGGGCAGTCCCGAGGACCGCCTCCGGCGCCAGCGCCTCGGGGCGCTAGCCGCGCATGCGCGAGCCAGGGGCATCGGGCGCGTCGTGCTGGCCCACCATGCCCGGGACCAGCTCGAGACGATCCTGATGCGCCTGATGCGCGGCACGGGCCTCGAAGGCCTGGGCGGCATGAAAGCCCTCCGCCCCCTCGATACGACCTGCCTCCTGGTCCGTCCCGTCTTGAGTTGCCCGCCCGAATGGCTCGTGGCGCACGCCCGGGCTCACGGCCTGACGCCCTGGGAGGACCCCACCAACCGCGATCGCCGGATTCCCCGCAACCGGATCCGGCTGGACGCCCTGCCGGCCCTGACCTCCCTGAACCCCGCATGGCCCGCGAATCTCACCTCCATGGTGTCGCGCTGGCAGGACGAGGAGGCCTTCCTGCAGGCCCGGGCCACCGAGGCGCTCGAACGCCTGCATCCGAGACACCTGGAGGGCCTCGTGGCCTGGCGACAGGAGGCCTTCGAGCAAGTGGACCCCGTCCTCCAGCGGCGGATCATGCGGCTCGCGACCCGGGAGGTCGGCGGACTTCCTCACGATCTCGACTCGGCCACGATCGAACGCCTCAGGACGGACACGTCGCCGCTGGCCGATGTCGGCCAGGGGCTCCGGGTCGAGCGGCGACACGGCTGGTTCATCCTGGCCCACGGCAAGGGACCTTCCCCGAACGACCCTCGCCTGCGGCGGTGTGACCCCGACACCGACCTGTTCCGCCCCCCCGGCCGCACCCGGATGCGCACGCTGCGGTACCATCTCGCACGCCGACGGATCCCGTGGCTCGTCCAGGAGCGCCTGTGGGTGCTGGCCCGCGATGGCTGCGTGCTCGCCGTCATGGGAGGGCCACTCGCAGACGAAGAGACTCCCGATCTCGCGACGATCGAGCGCCCGAAGTCCGGATGGCCCGGCGAGACCTGGTTTGACAAGGGGGGTGGACCTCCCTAGCATGAGGCTGGAGGTCCATGTCCGTGAGTGCCTGGTTCGCGGGACCTCGGCCCTGAAGGATGCTTCATTGAACAAGATCTGGAAAAGCAACGGCTTCTACGTGGTGTTGATCCTCGTGGCGATCGCCATCATGACGTCGCTCTGGAACAAACCGACCCCCCAGGTGACGGAGATCAGCTACTTCAAGTTCCTGGAACAGGTCCGCGAGAACACCATCAAGAACGTCTCGATCTCCAAGTCGACCGGCGCCATCTCCGCGATCACGGAGCGCAACGAGCGCATCCGGACGGTGGCCCCCGACAACGATCCTCGCCTTTACCAGGAGCTCGACCAGCACCGGGTCGACTACCAGATCAAGGCCCCGGACCAGGCCAACTGGCTGCTGTCGTTCTTCAGCACCATGTTGCTGCCCGTGCTCGTGATCGTGGGCATCTGGATGTTCATGCTCCGGCAGGCCCAGAGTGGCTCCAACCAGGCCATGAGCTTCGGCAAGAGCCGCGCCAAGCTGATGATCGACAACAAGCCCAAGGTCACCTTCGCGGACGTCGCGGGCGTCGACGAGGCCAAGGCCGAGCTGCAGGAGATCGTCGAGTTCCTCAAGAACCCTGAAAAGTTCCAGGCCCTGGGCGCCCGGATCCCCAAGGGCGTGCTGCTGGTGGGGTCACCCGGAACGGGGAAGACCCTGCTCGCCAAGGCGATCGCCGGTGAGGCGGGCGTCCCGTTCTTCTCCATCTCGGGGTCGGACTTCGTCGAGATGTTCGTGGGTGTCGGCGCGAGCCGGGTGCGCGACCTCTTCGAACAGGCCAAGAAGCATTCCCCCTGCATCGTGTTCGTCGACGAGATCGACGCCGTCGGCCGTCAGCGCGGAGCCGGGCTCGGCGGAGGCCATGACGAGCGCGAGCAGACGCTCAACCAGCTGCTCGTCGAGATGGACGGCTTCGAGCCCAGCCAGAGCGTCATCGTCATCGCGGCCACCAACCGCCCGGACATCCTCGACGCCGCCCTGACGCGTCCCGGCCGCTTCGACCGTCAGGTCATCGTGGACGCTCCGGATGTCGCCGGCCGTGAGCAGATCCTCAAGGTCCACGTCCGCAACAAGCCGCTCGCCGAGGAGATCGACCTGCCGACGCTCGCCAAGCGCATCCCGGGTTTCACGGGCGCCGACATCATGAACATGTGCAACGAGGCCGCGCTCATCGCGGCCCGGCACAACCGGACCCAGATCACCCAGGTGGACTTCGACGAGGCGATCGACAAGGTCTATGCGGGCCCCGAGCGCAAGAGCCGGATCATCTCCGACCAGGAGAAGGAGATCATCGCGTTCCACGAGGTCGGTCACGCCCTCGTGGCCCGCCTGGTCCCCGAGTCCGACAAGGTCCACAAGATCACCATCGTCTCGCGCGGGCGGGCCCTGGGCCTGACCTGGCACCTGCCCGAGGACCGGGTGCTGCTGAGCCAGTCCAAGATCGAGGCCATGATCACCGGCCTGCTCGGGGGCCGGGCTGCCGAGGAGATCGTCTTCGGGGATGTCACCACCGGCGCGGGCAACGACATCGAGCGCGCCACGGGCCTCGCCCGCAAGATGGTCACGGAATGGGGCATGAGCGACGCGCTGGGCCCGCTCGCCCTCGGCAAGCGCAATGAGCACGTCTTCCTGGGCCGGGACTTCGGGGGCGATCGGGACTACGCGGAGCACGTGGCCAACCAGATCGACCAGGAAGTGAAGCGCATCGTCGAGTCCTCCTTCGCCAAGGCCAAGCGCCTCTTGCAGGAGAACCACGACAAGATGGTCCTCATCGCCCGGGAGCTCATCGCCAAGGAGACTCTCGACGCAGACCAGTTCGAGAGCCTGTTCTCGGGCGGGTCCGAGCCGAGCGAGCCTCTCGTCACCGCCTGATCGCCGCACGCGGACCAGGGGGGAGCTTCCGGACAGGAGGCTCCCTTTTCTTCCACCTGAACGGAGCCTGACCCATGCCATGGACCGCCCAGCAGATGCCCGATTGCACGGGGTGGACCGTGCTCGTCACCGGGGCCAACAGCGGCATCGGCCTCGAGGCCACGCGCGAGTTCGCGCGCCGCGGCGCCCACGTCGTGATGGCCTGCCGCTCGGAGGCGAAGGCCCGGGAGGCGATCGCCCTGATCGGACAGGATGCCCCGACCGAGCGACTCGCGTTTCTCGCGCTCGACCTCATGAGCCTCGATTCCGTGCGGGAGGCAGCTCGCCAGTTCCTCGATCGCCACGGACGTCTGGACCGGCTCATCAACAATGCCGGCATCATGGCCGTCCCCCTCCGCCACACCGACGATGGCTTCGAGTCGCAGATGGCCACCAACCATCTTGGCCACTTCGTCCTC
>JBIIHZ010000315.1:0-3427 GCA_044235265.1 Candidatus Sericytochromatia bacterium | reverse complement strand
AACCTCGCTCAGCCAATGCTGGAGGCGCTCGGCCGGGGGACGCAGGTCGCCCGCGAGCAGCAGACCCCGATGGCGCTTGTGGAAGGCGATCGCCGCCAGGATCTTGTCCTGGGTCTTCGGCCCGAAGCCTTCCAGCGTGACCAGGCGGTTTTCGAGGCAGGCATACTCGAGCTCGCCCAGGGACTGGATACCCAGCCCTTCATGGATGGCGCGGACCTTGCGGGGACCGAGTCCCGGCAGGTCGAGAAGTTCGAGAAGTCCGCCGGGTGTGCGCGCCAGCAGGTCCCGGTGCAGGGCGCAGTCTCCCGAGGCGACCAGCTCCGCGAGGACCTCGGCGATCGCCGGACCGATGCCCTTGACGTCCCGCAGCGTACCCGCTGCCAGACGCTCGGCGACGGGCTCCTCGAGCCCCTTGACCTGGCGGGCCGCCCCGGAGAAGGCGCGGACCCGGAAGGCATTCTCCCCGTGTAGCTCCAGCAGCATGGCCAGCTCGTCGAGCCTCGAAGCCAGCGCACGGTTGTCGAGAGCCATCGGAGTTCCTCCTCGAAATACGGTCGTCTCCCGGGTATCATCCGGCACGGAAGCGGGTACGGGCAAGGTATCCGCTTCCGAAGTCTCCCGAGGTGCCCGATGTCTGCCGCCCATCCCGTCCCCCGTTTCCGGATCACCCTCTCCCGCCCGCATGGCTGGCGCAAGGTCCGGACCCTGATCGTGGGACTCTCCACGATGGTTTCCGGCTGCGCCACGGGCCTCATGACCCCGCTCGTGGAAACCCGGACCCGGATCACCGGGGAAGTGAAGGCACCGGCAGACCAGCTCGGGATCACCACGCAGGGCTTCCTGGAAGGGGAAGTTCCTGCCGTCGGGGCGACCGTCACCGTGAAGGGTCCGGACGGTGAGTCGAAGGGCCTGTCGGTCCAGACGGATGCCAGGGGGCAATTCGTCCTCACCGACATCTCACCGGACCGGCCCCTGTTCCTGGAAGCGACGATTCCCGCATCTGGCGGCAAGACCCTCACGCTCTCGGGCTACGTCCGTCCCGGCCAGGGGGGGACCATCCGGAACCTTCACTCGGTCTCGAGCCTCGTCGCGGCAAAGCTCAGAACCTTCACGAGCACGCGCCTGGGTGGCGTCAAGGTCGACGACGTGATGCGGCTCGAGCTGACGCTATCGACCGAGATGAACGCGAGCGACGTCCCGGACCTGTCTCGACCCGATGGCCTGCTGGCACGCTTCGACGCGCTCAGCTCCCGCTACGGGACCATTGCCAGCGGCCTGGGGGCCGTCACGGGCGGCATCACCACGGCGGGACTTCCCACCTCACTCGATCGCGGTGATTAGCCTGCGGAAGGTCACCTCGTCCCGGCGCGTGGCCGAAAAGCCGACCTCCTGCCTGAGAGCCGAGAGGTGGTTGATGCGCTCACTGAGCAGGGGATGATCGGAGAGCGCCTCGAGGGCGGGATGGGTGTCCCCCAGCCGCTCCCGCAAGGTATCCAGGAACCGCTCGAGACCGTCGGGCGCGAAACCGATCAGGTCCGCGAGACGGAGGGCCTCGCGGTCGGCCGCTCGCTCGTCTTCCCGGCTGAAGCCCTTCCTGGCCAGTTCCCCGGCGACCTCCGCCACTCGACCGAGCACGGCGGAGCGATCGTCGATCGCGGCGCGGGCCAGGCCCTCGAGGACGATCTGGCGCTGCAGGGCATGGGCACCGTGCCGCAGCCCGACGTGAGCCACCTCGTGTCCCAGCACCCCGGCCAGCTCGCTGCCATCGCGCATGGCGAGGAGGGCGCCGCGCGTGACGAAGATGGCTCCTCCGGGGAGCGCGAAGGCATTCGGTGCCGGCTCGTCGATCATGTGGAAGCGCCAGCGCACGGCGCGCCTCTCCGTCCCGGTGCCGAGCGCCTGACCGACCCGATCGAGGTATGCAGCCAGTTCCGGGGCCTCGAGTTCGGTCGTGGTGGCCAGGAGTTCGATCTCGGCCTGCTCGCCGATGCGCCCTTCTTCGGCATCGGAGATCGTGAAGAGCGGCAGCGGGATAGCGGCAGGCAAGCCCGATGGGCGCTCGCAGGCCAGCATCAGGAGGCCACCCAGGGCAGCGAGCAGCACCGACTGCAAGCGAGGCGACTGCTTGTTCCGGTGGTTCTCATGATGCGGCACGCGGACCTCCCTGTTCTCCCCATGATCATGCCCACCCGATGGACCGATCATTCCTCAGAGGCGCCGAACCCGCGTCCCGGCGCGACCTCGGTGCGACGCGATGTAAATTTTCATTGATGCCAGGGGGATTCATCGTGGCCGAGTGGTAAAGTGTCCGTACAGCGCCATCAGGGAACCATCTCGACGACGAGTTCGACGTGCGCTTCACGAAAACAGAGGTGTTACATGCCGCAGACTTCTCGCGTGCGGTCCGTGGGTCGCCCGGCAGGGCGCGCCGAGGGTAGTTCGACCACGAAGCCGCGCAGCCCCTCCATCGACATTCTCAAGCGCAGCCTCGAGCAGGCGGGCGTCAACCGCAAGACGTTCGTCAAGGAGACCGGGCTCAGCTACGAGTACGTCTCGCGCATCTTCAACAGCAAGGTCAAGTTCCCGACCGTTCGCGAGACCCTCGAGAAGTTCGCCGAGGTGGGCAAGATCGACCCGATGCTCTTCCCGGAGTATCAGCAACTCGTCAGCGTCCTGCCCGAATCGACCCGCAAGGTCTGGCAGCGTCTCCAGGACCTGGGCGTCTCGCGCCAGGAATTTGCGAACCAGGTCGACATCTCGCGCACGTACATGTACGAGATCCTCCGCGGAGACGTCCCCTTCCCCCGGAACCCCGAGGTCATCGAGAAGATCGCGGCCGCGCTCCAGTTCGAGCCGGAAGTGTTCGATGAGTACCTGGCTCCCGTCCAGGACTGGGCCGAGCGCAACCCGCTGGCCATCGAGCACGTGTTCCTCAACCTGCTCGTGAGCAAGATGCTGGCGGCCCGAGGCTTCACCCGGGACGCGGGTCCAGCGCATCGCATCAGCGAGAGCATGCTGTCGATCTTCCCGCCCATCGAACGCTACGAACCGGCCGTGGTCGCCATCTTGAAGGAGATGGGCGCGCGAGGCCTGGACGTGCGGGCTCTCGCCTCCGAGTCGGGTGTGCCGGAGCGTGAGGTTCGCCTGCTCCTGATGGGCCAGATCCAGACCGAGGATCTGCCCGAGACGTCCGGCAAGCTGGCGCGTACGCTCAACCTCGCTTGAACCTGCCCCGGGCCGGGCCTCCGATGGGAGGCCCGGCCTTCTGGCCTCTGTACGGGAGATCAGCCCTCCTTGAACGCACGACCGGAAATCCTGCTCGTCGAGGACAACCCCGACACCGTCTCCTTCCTGGCACGGCGCCTGGAAGAAGAGGGGTATGCCGTCCGGGTGGCCCGGGACGGTCAGGTGGCCCGGGAGGCGATCG
>JBIIHZ010000022.1:0-11208 GCA_044235265.1 Candidatus Sericytochromatia bacterium | reverse complement strand
CGTCCAGGATGCTGGCATCTCGGTGTGCTCGGGCGGGATCCTCGGCATGGGCGAGAGCTGGCGCGACCGCGCCGAGATGCTCGTGACGCTGGCCAACCTCCGGCCCCATCCGGGCTCCGTCCCTCTCAACGTGCTCGTCCCCGTCGAGGGCACGCCGCTGGCTGACGCCGCCCCTCTCGACCCCTTCGAGCTGATCCGGGCCATCGCCACCGCCCGTATCCTGATGCCGCTCTCACGGGTCCGCCTCTCGGCAGGCCGCCTGCAGCTGTCGCGCGAGGCCCAGGCTCTGGCCTTCCTCGCCGGGGCCAATTCCATCTTCGCCGGTGACCGTCTGCTCACGACTCCGAACCCCGAGGTCGACGAGGACGGTCGCCTCCTGCGCGACCTCGGCATGCAGGCCGAGACCTGTGAAGAGACGGCTCGAGAAGCGTGCATGCGGCACGAGACGCCGGTCGCGGCCGGCGCCTGAACCGTGGGAACCTCGGCTCGGCGCGGATCTCACGGGCTTGCAGGGACGACGCGGCTCCTGCTCCTGTCCCTGACCGTCTGCCTCGTCGCCACGGGCTGCCCCGTGACGACCGGGCAGCCCGTGGACGAGCCCGAACCGGGTGCCACTCCAGGCCCCACGACGCCCTCGTCGGCTCCGGCGGGAAGTTCGCTCCAGCCGGCCGGCACGACGAGTGGACCGGCCCTGCCCTTGGCCCTCGAAGCTCTGGCCGACGGCACCGCCTGGCTCCTCGCGGCTCCGGAAGCGACCGACGACCCGCTCCCGGCGCTCGTCCGGATCGATCGGCAGGGGACGGAACTCGACCGGTTGCCACTCGCCGGAGACGTCCGAGGCCTGGCGAAGGGCCCCGATGACACATGCTGGGTCGTGGGACACGCCCCCGACACCCTGTGGCGGGTTCCCGTGACAGGTTCCCCGGCCTCCGCGTCGACGCCCATCGCGCTCTCGGAAGCCCCTCGTAGCCTGGCCTGGGCCGGCAACCGGCGGCTCTGGTGGTCCGAGGCATCTGCCTCGCGGGTGGTCGGATGGCACCCCGAAGCCACCCCGTCGGTCGTGACCTGGAGTGTCCCCGAAGGAGTCGAGCCCTTCCTCGCCACCGGGACGGATTCGGTCTGGGTGGTCTCTCGCGGTTCACGATCCACCTGGAGACTGGATGCAGTTGCCGGCACGCTTCTCGCGACCCTGACGCTCGAGGCCCCGGCGGCCGGTCCCCTGGCCGTCGACGTCAACGGCTTCGCCTGGATCGCGATCGAGGCCCGAGACGGTGGCACCAGCCTCCAGAAACTCGAGGCGACCCGACCGATCCGGACGGTGACTCCCGCACGGAGCCCCCTGAACGCGGTCGAGGCCGACGCCCTCGGCTATGTCTGGATGCTGTCACGCGAGTCGTCGACGCTGATGCGCCTCGTGCCCGGCACGGGCGAGCAACGGATCTTCTGGGACGGCTCGATGGTCCGTCCGGTGGCCATGGGCACGAATGAAACGGGCGAGACCTGGGTGGCCTCGCCCGGTGGGCTCACGCGGTTCGTCGTCGGGCCCTGAACGTCAGGGCCGCCCGGCGAGCTTGATCCGTCCGGTCTGAGGAAACAGAACCTGGGTATTCTCGATGAGCCGGATCAGCGCATCGCGCTGCAGCATCTCGGTCTGGACGCGGCGCAGACCGGGCAACATCGAGAAGCCCGAACCGCCGTCGGCCATGTAGTCGTTGACCGCGACCTTGTAGGTGCGCTTCATGTCCAGGGGTTTGCCCCCGATGAGGATGTTCGAGGCCTTCTTCCGCGCAGGATCCCAGACATACGACGCGTTCGACACCGCATGCCGGCGGGTGTCGGCGGACCGCCGCGTGGCCTCCATCAGTTCTACCACTGTGCGCGCAGGTGCCTCGACGATCGCGATGCGGTTATCGAAGGGCAGGGCATAGTAAACGTCCTCGACCTTCACGGGTCCGGACAGCAGATAGTTGCGAGGCGTGCCGCTGCTGCTCATCCCGAAATCGACAGCGGCATCGACCGATCGGGCTCCGGCGAGCGTGGCATCCGCGATCAGGTTGTTGAGCGAGGATTCGAGCTCGTCCTTGCTGTAGCGACGGAAGTCGGCCTGAGCTTGCCCGAGATAGCGATCCAGCACCTTGGCCATCTGCGACCGGTACGGCATGATGACCGACTCGACGGATGGATCCCGCTCGACCGAGGCATCGAGGGGGATCAGGTTGTTGTTGGCTTGAACGACGGAGCCGTCCTTGACGACGAGGTCGAGCTTGCCGAGGTACCCGCCACCATACCCGTCCGCGACGATGGTGGTCGTGTGGTTGCCGGAACGCACGACGATCGGACGCTCCACGAGCGCATGGACGTGTCCGCTCAGGATGACGTCGATGCCAGGCACCTTCTCGGCCAGGCGCTCATCCGAGAGATGGTTGGGGTTGGGCTCGTCGTCGTCGGACCACGGCGGCACGATCCCGATGTGGGACAAGCAGACGATCACATCCGCTTCCTTCGAGAGTTTCTCGACTGCGGCGCGAGCAGCCTTGATGGGATCGTAGTAGCTGGCGGTCTGGAAATTGGGTGCCGTCACCAGGCCCGAGACCTCGGTGAGCAGGGCAAACAGGCCCACGCGCAGCTTTCCTGCCCGCAGAACGGCGTACCGCTGCCCCATGTCGGGCGAGAAGGTCACGTTGGTGGTGATGACCGGACCGCGGTAGTTCCCGATGACCTTGCGAAGGGCCGGAACGCCCCGGTCGAACTCGTGGTTACCGATCGTGACGGCATCGTAGCCGGCCCGGTCGAGGGCATGGGTTTCGACCTCACCCCCGAAAAAATTGTAGTAAGGCGATCCCTGGAGGTAATCCCCGGAATCGAGCAGCAACGTTGCAGGGTTCTGGGCCCGGATGCGACGCGTCATGGCCGCGATGCGAGCGAAGCCTCCCTTGCCGGCATAGGTGCGATGGTAAAAACCGGCCGGAAAGGGATCGACCCGGGAGTGGATGTCCGAGGTGTAGAGCAGGGTGAGAGGGACGGCCCCGTGACCTGCCACCTCGGGATCGACGGGCATCGTGGGCTGCTGACCCAGCGAGGGCGCTCCCGGGGAGGTGGGAATGGCCTTCCCTTCCTGGTGGGCGTGCAGCACGCCGTCGGAATCGGCACCGGTTCGTGCGAACGGGTTACCACAGGCCGTGAGGGAGAGGCACGTGCCCAGGAACAGGGAAAGCGAAGCCAGGAAGCGCCTGTGGTCGAGAATGGGGTGCATGCTGGCCTCGCTTTGTCAGGGGGGGGCAAGCGCTTTTAACGCTTTCTGAATATCTAGATGACTTTCAGAAAATCTTGCTAGCCAGACACCCCGTGCTCGAGGACCCCGAGCCCCGGGATCTCGATCGAGACCCGCTGACCGGGCACCAGGCGCCGCGTGTGCCCCGGAGTCCCCATGAAGATGCAGTCCCCCGAATCGAGGGTCATGTGACGGCTCGCGTGGACAAGCACCTGGATGGGATCGAAGACCATGTCGGACAGGTCCCCCTCCTGGACGATCTCGCCGTCGATGCGCGTGACGATCCGCGAGGCCCGCCAGTCGAACTCGGTGTCCACCCAGGGCCCCAGAGGTGCGAAGGTGTCGCTCCCCTTGGCACGCCACCACTGCAGATCTCCTTGCTGCCAGGCGCGGGCACTGACGTCGTTCCCGATGGTGAAGCCGAGGACATGGCGCATGGCATTTTCAGGCGTGAGGTTCTGACAGCGCTTGCGGATGACCAAGACGAGTTCCCCCTCGGCATGGACGTCCGCCGCAGGGTCCGGAATCCGGACGTCTCCACCCGGTGCGAGCAGCGAACCGGGGGCCTTGAGAAAGAGTTCGGGCTGCGAGGGTTCGGAACGCCCCTGCAGGTGTGACCGGAAATTGAGGCCCACACCGAGCATCAACTTCGGCTCGGCCGGCGCGAAGAGCCTGGCCCCCTCGAGAGGCACCTTCATCGAGGTGTCACGCCAGGCACCGAAGACGGTGCCGGACTGGAGGACGATCTGGTCGTCCTCGATCCGGCCCCATGATGGAATCCCCGAAAAATCGAACTGAACGTAGCGGCTCAAGCCATGGCCTCCTCGGCAAGAACGGCGCGGGTGCGGTTGCCCTGTTCGTCCCAGGTTGCCGCGAGCACCTCCGGATCGTGATAGAACGTCAGCCACCAGCCCCGCGAGCGAGCCTCGCCGAGCCAGTGCTGCTTGGCTGCGATGGAATCCATCGGATGGTCGTCGTAGGCCATCACCCAGAGCGGATTGAGGTGGGCCCGCGTCGGCAGGAGATCGCCCATGTGAAGGGCCGACTCACCGCCCGATTCGAGCAAGACGGCCTGGTGTCCGCGGGTATGCCCCCCCGTGGGAATCAGGCGCACGCCGGGGACGACGGACGCCTCGCCGTCGACGACTTCCACGAGTCCATCCCGGATGATCGGCTCCCAGTTGTCAGCCCAGTAGGCGTGAGCGGAGCGCGTGGTGGGGGCGAGGGCCTCGTCCCACTCGGCACGCTGCACGACGTGGCGCGCGCGCGGGAAGGTGGGCTGCAGGATCCCCCCGGCATCCCGGTAGCTGGTTCCGGCCGCATGGTCGTGATGCAGGTGGGTGTAGACCACGACATCGATGTCATCCGGTTTCAGACCGGCCAGGGCGAGACTCTCGAGCAGGGAAGGGGGCTGGATCAGCCGGAAGATACCGGTCTGCTTGGGCGTCAACCGGGTCCCGTAGCCCACATCGACAAGGATTCGCGCCTCGGGCGTCTCCACGAGCAGGCAATTCAGGGCGAGAGGAATGTAGTTCTCGTCGTCGACGGGATAGCGCATCTGCCAGAGCGTCTTGGGAACGACGCCGAACATGGCTCCCCCGTCGAGCTTGAAACGACCGTCACTCAACCAGCGGACGCGAAAATCACCGAGTTTCAACGCGGACCCTCCTGGTCCACATGGTGAAGAGCGCCCGACCAATTGTCAAAGCACGGAGGGAACGGGTAGCCGCAACTCACCTCGCCCTTGCCCGCGTCCGATCGGGATACGGCGGGTCATGTCCGGGCGGACGCACGTTCCCGGGACAGGAAGAAGTCGATGCCTGCCGCCGAGAGGCCAGCGACGAGGGCGATTCCGCCCGCCACGGCCCCGCCTGCCCCGGTCGGGGCCAGGGCCACGGCCGCCACACCGGCCGCGCCCGAGATCCCGGACAGGATGGCCTTGGTGGTGGCCAGCGTCTTCTCGGTCCCCGTGGCCCGCGGATTGCGTGAAGTCCGAATGGCATCATAGGCATCGAAGCCGGCAATCGCGACACCGACCCCGGGAGCGAGCCTGGCCACGGTCCGACCGGCCGCGCTGGTGACGACGCGCTGGACGACCTGACCGACCGGAGAGGTCGGAAACCACCGGAACAACTTGCCGGCCCCCTCGAGGAGACGCCCACCGAGTCCGACCGCATGTCCCGCCTCGGCAGCCCGCTCGGCAGCGGACACGGCCCGCCCGACCATGGGCAGGTTGTTCAGTTCATCGAGACTCGACACGATCCGGACGCCCTCTCGGGCTCCGTCCCCCATCATGACCCCGTCCAGGACCTTCTTGGACGGAGAGGTCGTCATGTCGGGCAGGTCCTCGGTCGCCGCGGGCCGCGGCGGCGTGAAGGTCGCCGCCCCGGCGGGCGCTGGCTCACCGCCCTCTGCTGCGCGGCGGTCGTTCGCCTGCTTCGCGCGCACCGCCTCCACGAGACGTCGCTGCTGATCGGCGATCGCCTCGGGCCGCGCGGCCACGAGGGACGTGTCCGTACCTGCACGTCGTGCAGGAGGGACTTCGCGGGCGGGTTCGTCCGCCTCACGCGGGGGCCTGGGTGGGGCCGGAGGAGCGGAGGTCGGAGCGGACACGGAGGTCTTCGGGTTGTCCTGGATCTTGCTCATGGCCTGAAACCCATCTCGCGATCGCGGGAGACATCTGTTCGATGTTATGCCCGTCCGGGAACGCTGGCCGTGAAGCCATGACACATCTTTGGGAAAGATTTAATCCGGACGAAAAAGAGAAGCCACCGTTGAGGCCAGGAACGTGGCGGGTACAAGGGAAGCGCAAGGCAGGAACGGAGGTCGGGAACGTGATGCACGTTCGTAAGTGGGGGTTGGCCATCGCGCTGTGGCTGGGTACGCAGGTCCCTGGCCTCGCGGCGCCCGTGCAGGTCGTCGTGGACCCCCGGGTGGAACTCGCCAGTCTCATGGCCGCGCTGACGACCTGGGGACGCCAGAGCGCGCCCACCCCGCCGAGTGCCTATGCTTCCGAGACCTTCACCCGCTTCGCTCCCGATGCCCAGCATCCTTCCATCGTCCAGTTGCAGGAATGGCTCACCTCCCGCAAGCTCTCGCTCGAACTCTGGACGGAGGCGGCCCTGCACCTGACTCCCACGGGGGGAATCGCCCTCGATGACGATCCGGCCTGGAAGTCACGGGCGGGAGACGCCCCGCTTCAGCTGGCCCTGGAGGCGATGTCGAGTTTCGCGGCGGACACCCGCGCCATGGAATGGTTCGAGAGCCGGAAACCCACCTTCGCGAGTCTGGACGATCGCGTGATGCGGGTCCTCGAGACCTCGGGACTCGCCCCGCGCATCGAACGCTACACCGGCGCCGTGCCGGCCTACCATGAAATCGTGCTCGCCCCCCTGATGCCCAAGGAGAGCGCCCAGTCGGTCCTGCTCTCGACGGCGACGGCCAGCGGTCCCCGGGTCGTCGTACGGGCTCTGAGCGTGGCCCGCGATCGCGGCCCCGAATTCTTCGAGGGAAGCCCCGGCTTCCTCCGCCAGGTGTCGCGGGGCTGGTTGCGCGGTCTGGTCGCGAGCAGCTTGCCCGTTTACGAGGAGAACTTGAACCTGAGTCAGGGCCTGCTTGCCCCCATCCGGGAGGACATGACGGCGCGCGGCCTGTCGCGATGGACGGACGTCGTCGTCGAGCACCTCGCCCGGGCGATCGACACCCGTCTGCTCCAGGAGTCGGGCGATTCCAGGGCCTCGGTGCAGGCCTTGCGAGCCCAGGAGCGCACCGGGTTCGCATACATCCGCGAATGCTTCGACCTGATGGCTGACTACGAGGGCAACCGGAGCACGTATCCCGACCTGGCGAGTTTCCTGCCCGTCATCGTGGACAAGTTCGGCGTCATGCAGGACACGGGTG
Organism: Candidatus Sericytochromatia bacterium; assembly: GCA_044235265.1. GTDB lineage: Bacteria > Cyanobacteriota > Sericytochromatia > S15B-MN24 > UBA4093 > JAYKJE01. Next base: position 4,037 of record JBIIHZ010000022.1, on the reverse strand, counting down.
TCGACCAGGACGTGGCCAAACGGATCGCCTTCTTCCAGGGCCCGATGGACCGCGCCCGAGAGCCACGCTTCGTGGCCCGCTGGACGATCGTGGAACCCGAGATCCAGGATCCGGCCCTCCAGCGCAAGGTCCACCAGGAGATCATGACCCTGCAAGGGGTCCTCAGACAGCGGACCGGGACGGAGGTCCCGATCGTGGGGCCGACGGCGGCCGCAGCCCTGGATCCGCGGGAAACGGCTTTCTTCGTCGTGGGCACCCCGTGGTCGAACGCCTACATGCAGGCCCTGATGCGCCACCTCCCCGTGAAGGTCTCGAAGGGTAACCTCCAGGTCAGCGGCAAGCAATTCATCGGAGAAGGCCTGCGCTTCGCGGCCTCGTTCGCGAACCCCTACAACCCCATGTTACCCATGACCCTGGTGACGGCCTCCGAGGACTCGGGGATTCCGGGCCTGATCGATCTGAGCACCGGTCCCAGCGACTTCATCGTGCTCAGGGGTGGCACGATGGTCTCACAGGGCGACTTCCAGTACGACGAGCGCAACCGCTGGACGCTCCGTTAAAGAAGCCTTATCGAATTTTATTAAACTACTTTTAATTTCGTCTTTAACCGACTATGATTTCCCTGTGCCGGGGTGTTGTGGGATCGCCCGGGCCACTAGCAAGGGAGCATCCATTGAGTCGGTCACGCACGCGCTTCACGCTCGCGAGTGGCATCATGGCCCTCACGATTGCCGGTTGCGGCATGATGCCGGTCAACCTGGCGAACCGCACGAGTTCCGGCGTCGAGGCACGCCAGGTCGAGACACCCTCCTGGGTCCAGGACGCGATTTTCTACCAGATCTTCCCCGAGCGCTTCGCCAACGGGAATCCGCGCAACGATCCGAAGGATGTCCGACCCTGGGGTTCGAAGCCCGAGTACTTCAACTTCATGGGGGGGGACCTCGAGGGCGTCCTCGGGCGCCTCGGTTACCTCAAATCGCTCGGCGTCAACGCGATCTACCTGAACCCCATCTTCACCTCGAGTTCGAACCACAAGTACAACACCGCGAACTACTTCGAGGTGGATCCGCATTTCGGTGGTGACGCGGTCTTCGACCGACTCCTGAAGACCGCTCACGCGATGGGCATGAAGGTCGTGCTGGACGGCGTGTTCAACCACACGAGCGACGAGCACCCGTTCTTCCAGGACTGCATCAAGAAGGGACCCGCCTCCCCGTACTGGAGCTGGTACACGATCTACAGCTACCCGGTCGTCACCTCGCCACGTCCGAACTACAACAGCTGGTGGGGCTTCGGCACCCTGCCGCAGTGGCGTGCCGCTGCGGACCGGCGGGTCCAGGACTACATCTTCTCGATCGAGGAGTACTGGCTCAAGAAGGGGATCGACGGCTGGCGTCTGGACGTCCCCAACGAGATCGACAGCGACGAGTTCTGGCGCGAGTTCCGGGTCCGGGCACGCAAGATCAATCCCCAGGCCTACATCGTGGGTGAGATCTGGGAGGACGCGTCCCGCTGGCTGAAGGGCGACCAGTTCGACTCTGTCATGAACTACGAGCTGCGCACCTCGGCGTGTAACTTCTTCGGAAACCAGCAGTGGAACGTCGATCACTTCGACTGGGCTCTCGCGGGGCTGCGGAACAAGTACGACGCCCGGATCACGAACGCGATGTTCAACATCCTGAGCTCGCATGACGTGCCCCGGTTCCGCTCGGTGGCCGGCGGCGATCGCCGCAAGACCTTGCTGGCCCACACGTTCCAGATGACGTATCCGGGCGCTCCCGTGATCTACTACGGGGACGAGATCGGCATGGAAGGGGAAAAAGACCCCGACAACCGTCGGTGCTTCCCGGTAGACTCCCGGGACGGCGACGGCGAGATGCTGGCCCACACGAAGCAACTGGTCGCCCTCCGTCGGGCGCATCCTGCGCTCCGCGGCGGCAGCTTCGTCAGCACCCAGCGCCACAACGACATGAACTGCTACGCCTACCAGCGGGTGCTCGGCAACGACCGCGTGACGGTCGTGCTGAACAACGCGGAGGCGGTTCGCAACTGGAATCCATCGGTGGGTTCTGGCGTGCCGGACGGCACCAACCTCGTCGATGGCCTGTCGGGCAAGCGGTTCACCGTCAAGGATGGGCGTGTCCAGGTGAATCTGGCCCCGAAGCAGGGACTCGTGCTCGTCGACGCGAGCAGCGCCGCCCGTCGCTGATTCCCGACCTGCTCAACCGGAAGCCCTCGCCAGCTGGTGAGGGCTTCCTTTTTTCGCGGCCTTCAGCAATCGGCAGGCCTGTCGGCGGGCTCCCGGGCAACGGGTTGAGAGAGCTCGCGAGCCAGATCCTCGGGAAGCTGGGCGTGGCGTGGCACCGGCGTGGCCCACTCCGCCCCCACGGCGTCGGGTCGCTCGATCACCGTCTCCTCGCCGGCATGAATCCCCGTGCCTTCGACTTCCTGGGTCAGACGATGCACGTCGAAGGGGGGGAGTTTCCCGGGTCGCGAACGCTCGATGGCCATGGCCGGCACCTCCCTGGACGGATGAGACACCGGCTCACGTTGCCTCAGGATCCGGCCGGGAGCAAGGCCTGCCGGGCCCTGAGGCGGCGGGCCTCGAGGGTGCTCTCCATCTCGGCCGCGGACCGTGAGTTCAGGATCTCCGGAGCCGACAGGCCAGCCTTGCGGGCCATGTCGATCCCGAAGCGCGTGTCGTCCAGGCCGGGGATGGAATGGGCGTCGGGATTGATGGCGATCGCCAGGCCCCGGGCCCGGGCCGCCGGCACGTCACGCCAGTCGAGATCCAGGCGGTGGGGATTGGCGTTGAGCTCGATCGCCACCCCGTTCGCAGCCGCGGCCTCGAGCACGGGCTCGAGATCGAAAGCATAGGGCTCACGAGCGAGCAGCAGGCGACCGGTCAGGTGCCCGAGCATCGTGACGCAGGGATGAGACGCGGCCCGGACGAGCCGGGCGGTCATGGCCTCCCGATCGAGTCCCGCCCGCTGGTGGATGCTCGCGACCACGAAATCGAAACCGAGCAGCGTCTCGTCGTCGTAATCGAGCGAACCGTCCGGCAAGATGTCGGCCTCGATGCCGTGAAAGAGGCGGATCTCGGGCAGCAGGCGCTGCACGCGCGCGATCTCGGCCCGCTGGAGGGCCAGTCGCTCACGGTCCAGTCCCCGGGCGTAAGTGGCCGCCTCGGAATGGTCGGAAATCCCCAGATAGGACCAGCCGCGCGCCAGGGCGGCCCGGGCCATCGCCTCGACGGAGGCCGAGCCGTCCGAATCGGTCGTGTGGACGTGAAAGACACCGGCGAGATCCTCCGGCGTCACCAGATCCGGCAAGCGCCCCTCCCGGGCCCGGGCGACGATCGCTCCGTCCTCCCGCAGTTCCGGCGGCACGACCGCGAGGCCGAGCGCCGCGAAGACCTCGGCCTCCGTGGCGAACACGGGCGCGGCTTCGCCCCGGAATCGACGCCCCACGGGATGGTCCGGCGGTACGGAGGCCTCCAGAGCTTCCAGGAAGGCCGGACTGCCGGTCTCGGTCAGCTGCGTCCAGCCGGCATCCGCGGCGGCGACCGTCACGAGACGGACGGGACAGACTCCCTCGAAACGCCCCGTGAGGACGGAGTCCCCGGAGTCGCCACTTTCCCAGGCGGAAAGACGCTTCAGGGCCTCTGCAAGGCCCTCGGCGGCCATGCCCACGACGACGAAATCCACGCGCTCGACGACCTCGAGACGACGGGCGAAAGACCCCGCAGGCAGGACGGCCAGCACCCCGACAACCTCGCTCAGCCAATGCTGGAGGCGCTCGGCCGGGGGACGCAGGTCGCCCGCGAGCAGCAGACCCCGATGGCGCTTGTGGAAGGCGATCGCCGCCAGGATCTTGTCCTGGGTCTTCGGCCCGAAACCTTCCAGCGTGACCAGGCGGTTTTCGAGGCAGGCATACTCGAGCTCGCCCAGGGACTGGATACCCAGCCCCTCATGGATGGCGCGGACCTTGCGGGGACCGAGTCCCGGCAGGTCGAGCAGTTCGAGAAGTCCGCCGGG
>JBIIHZ010000314.1:0-3446 GCA_044235265.1 Candidatus Sericytochromatia bacterium | reverse complement strand
GCCACCTGCAACACGACATCTCGCATCGCCGCGGCCGAGTTGCCGATCCTCTGGCTGGCCAGGTCCTGCTGATGGGCAGATTCGGTCATGCGGCGCGTGCCCTGGTCGAGACGCTCCGTGGCGCTCAGGGTATCCCGGGCCACGATCGCATGCTCATGGGTCGCCCGGTCGATGACGGAGATGCGGGTGGCGAGATCCTCGATCCGCTTGACGATCGTCTCCAGATAGTAGCCCGCCTGGCCCGCAACGTCGGCCCCCGCCGAGATGGCAAGTTCGCCCTCGTGGCTGATCCGCATCGCACTCTGGGTATCCGTCTGGATGGCCTTGACCAGGTCGCGGATCTCGGCAGTCGAAGCCGCTGCCCGGTCCGCCATCTTTCGAACCTCGACGGCGACGATGCTGAAACCGCGTCCGGCCTCACCGGCGCGCGCCGCCTCGATGCTGGCATTCAGGGCCAGCATGTTCGTCTGGGCCGCGATGTCCTCCATGACCCCCAGGATGGTCCCGATCTGCTTCGACCGCTGGCCCAGCAGATCGATGGCGACGCGGATCCCCGACATGACCTGGAACACGTCCTGGATACCCGCCACGGTGGCATCGACGGCCTCCCGGCCCTCGCGAGCGGCATCGGAGGTCTGAACCGCGTCGTTCGCTGCCTCGCGGACGTTCTGGGCCACGAAGTCGATCGAGGCGGACATCTCCTGGATGGCCGCTCCCATCTGGTTGACGACGCCCGACAGGACGTCCGCATTGGACACGACCGACGAGGTCCCCGCGACGATCTGCTGCAGGGCCGTCGAGGTCAGTTCGACCTGGGCCGAGAGGTCCGAGGCGTTCCTGGCCAGCAATTCACCGTTACGAGCCATCTGCTCGACGGCGCGGGTGGTGTCCGCCGCCGTGGAGGCCTGGATCTTGGAGGTCTGGGCGAGTTCCTCGGTCCCGGCCCCGATCTGCTCGAGGTTCTGGGCGACGATGCGCGCGGCCTGGCCGACCTCGGTCAAGGACTCGTGGAAATGGTCGACCAGCCGGATGAGTCCGTCGCCGACCCCCCCGAGTTCCCGGGAGAACGCCTGGGTATCGGCCCCAGAGCCCGAGACCAGCCGGTCGGCCTCCAGGAGGAGCATCTCGGCCCCACGCCGCGTCCGACGGGAAACGAGGAAGCCGACAAAGAGGGACAGCAAGGCGAGGGCCGAGACGCCGAGCAGCAGTTGCTGGCGCGTGGTGGCCACGTGGCTGGCGATCGCCAGCCGGCTTTCCTTCATCTCGGACAGCCACGTCTCGGAAACGGCCGAACCCGGATTCGCAGCCTCAGTGAGCTCTTCGAGGTGCGTGGTCAGCAGCGCCTCCTGGCGCGACAGCAACTCGAGCCCGGAATGGACCCACAATCCTCCACCGAGGATTCCCGACGCCAGCACGGCTGGCAATGCCCAATCACGCACCCGAATCATGGCAACTACTCAACCCCCACGTCACCGGATCAGGAACCCGGCAAGAGTCACGACTACCTGATGCCCTGTGTACCCCTGCAACGCCGGAGCATTGCACGTCATGAGCACTTTACCTCCCAAAAAGTTAATTTGCCGATGATGGCCGTCACGCAGGAGCCATCATAAAAGCTTCAACCGGACACGGCCGGAGCTTCACGCACGTGGTTCGCGTGCGCGATCGTCTCGAGGACGACATGGGCGACATCGGCGCGCGCGACGTTGCGCCCGCCTGGCGGAATGCCTTCGAGGGCCAGCCGGACGTTCCGGGTCAGCGGCCCATCCGTGAGGCCCATCGGCCGAACCACGGTCCACTCGAGAGCACTCGCCCTGAGTTGATCGACCGCACCCCGGTGATCTGCGAGCACGTGACGCAGGATGAACTGAACGAGCCAGCCGAAGGGCCCCGGGATCTCGCCGTCGATCCCGGCCGAGGCGATCCAGACGATCCGATGGACCCCGTGGGCGGCCATCCCGGCCACGATATGCCGCATCGCGGTGGTAAGGACGTCCGACCGGGATAGCCCATCCCCCCCGAACGCGCTGATGACGACCTCCTGGCCGGCGATCGCCCGCGCGATGGATTCCCCGTCCCGTGCCTCGACGCGGACCACCTGGACGCCCGGGGGGACGGGATCGAGCTTTCCAGGGTCCCGCACCGCCGCCGTGACCGTCCAGCCGCGCTGGACGGCCCCCTCGAGCAGCAGGCGCCCCGTCCGCCCCGTGGCACCGAACAGTACGACCTTCACCTGCTTGCTCCTTTCACCCCGACGGCTCTCACGCGGTTGCGCAAGATCACCCACCTTGCATCTATAAAGATATGGTAAAGCCTTGCTGAAGATCGGAGTATGCGTGTTCCGCCGTGCCCTGCCCCCCGCTGCCCTCGTGATGCTGACCGGATGCGGGCTGATGCCCTCTCTGCCCCCCGCCTCCGGGGCCAAGATGAACGCCAGCGCCGTCACTCCCGACACCCACCGCTGGCAGATGCGCCTGCCGACCACAACCGGTAACCAGCTCGACCTCGATTTCACGATGCCGAAGTTCGACTACAACCGCGGACTCGATCCGGACGGTCGGATCCTCATGCGCTACACGGACCGCACGAACTTCTTCGGGCAGCGAGACACCATCTATGCCTATGTCCGGCTGGTGATGGAAAGCGGTGAGGTGATCGAGAAGCCGCAGGTGAGGCTGAGCCGCGTCAAGGGGTTCGAGGGAGATCCGACTGCTTTCCGCATGGACGAGCGGTTCCGTCAGGCCCTAACCCAGGACAACCCGCTTCACGTCGAGTTTGCCTTCTTCGGCGCGGATCGTCACGGTTCCCTGACCTGGGACTCGAACGACGGCAAGAACTACGTGTTCGACCTCGACACCTTCCCGATCCCGCTCGCTCGCTGATCCGTGCGGGACGTCCCTGCACGACCTTGGCGGCGTCACGAAACACCGCGCAGGGCTTCAGGCCTGGAGATCCCACTGGTGCGGGACCATCCCCCCCGTCATGGCGGCCCGGTAAGCTCTGAGCGCAGGGCTGGACGAACCCGAGATTTCAGGCGCCTCCCGCTGCCGCGGGATTTCGGGCACCTGCGGCCGCGCGTCCCTGGCCCCGGACCGGGTCTCGGCGGGCGGCTGCTCCGGTGCCCCCGGCTTGGTCGTAGGGGCTCCCGAGGGGCCGGGAGCACCCTGGCCTCGATGGCATCGGCACGCTCTCGCCGGCGCGCCTGACCGACTTCCATGCTCGAGGCCTGTAACTCCTGCCACAGTTGACGCGCCATCGCGCCCTGCTTGCTCCGGACGTCCATCAGGTCGCCCCTCTCCGGGTGGTCCGCCATTGGACCGTGAACCCGAGTTTCGTATTCCCCGAATCCGTCATCTGCCGGGGAGGGTCATCAAGATTTGCCAGGGGCGCAACGCGCGGAAAACATCCCTGGCCAGGACGTCGGGTGAGCGGGGTCAAAAGGCGAG
>JBIIHZ010000313.1:0-3448 GCA_044235265.1 Candidatus Sericytochromatia bacterium | reverse complement strand
TCCCGGATGCTTCGTGGCCTCGGTGAGCAGCTCGCGAACGCGGACTTCCGAGCGCTGGGCCATGCGGTCGAACACCCCGTACGACACCCGGTCACCCGGGATCGGAGTGGTCCTGAGCCAGGTGCCGTTGGCGTGGCGGTACAGATCGTCCTGGGGTCGGACGCGGCGGTCGCCCCCCTCGAGGAGCGGATGCGAGGCCTGGTCATGCGAGGCGTGAGCCGCGGTCGGTCGCGCGTCGGCAAGCGTGCCCGGAGTGAGGGAGAGAGCGACCAGCAGCGGGATGGCGAGGTGAGTCTTCACGCGCGGCACCTACCGGACCAGCTGACGCATGAGGCGCGAGATGGCGCTGTCTGCCCCGATCGCCGTGGCGTGGCGCTCGGCCCCGTCGGCGACCCAGGCCTTGAACTGCTTGCGCCAGCCGGGAGTGGCGGCCCGGACGGCGGTCGAGTGGCGCTTCATGCCTGCCGTGACGACGTCGTCGACGCGGTCGACGATGAACTTGTCGAGTTGCTTGAGGCTGCCGTTGTGACGCTTCAGGCCAGCGTTGTAGATCCGGTCGACCGACTTGCGGCGGGCGGGGTCGAGCAGGAGCATGCCGAGTTCGTGACGCTTTTCTCCGAGGAACACCTGGGTGTCGATCAGGTTGTTACCGGCCTTGATGGCGGTCTTGAGCCCGAGGTCGTGGGCGTTCTTGCCGATCTGCATGCCCTTGCGGAGCGTGAAGAGGCCGGCATCCAGCGTCTGAGACGCACCACGGGCGATCTCGCGCGACCGGGTCTTCTGGAACTGACCGAGGGAGGTCTCGAGGCGATCGACTGCCCTCAGATGGCGCGCGACACCATCCCGCGCGAGCTGACGTGCCGGGGTGGCGATATCGTCGCCGATGCCCCGCATCAGGGCCTGCATGGCCTTCGCACCGTCCGCCGTGAGGCGAGGAACGGCCCGAGCAGCCTGTCCCGAGATCTGTTTCACGATCGCCATGGAGTACCCTCCGGGTTTGAACGTCACACCACGAGGATGTTTTGGCCGCGTGCGGATCGCGGGTTGCGTCTGCGAGATTATGTCTGGTCAAAGCTATGGCAAAGACTCGATGAAGCTTCGCCGTCACACGTGCCGCAGACGCTCCAGGGCGCGGGCCTGGTAGCGCTCGACCCAGGGCCACAGGCCCGGGAAGGCTCCCAGCACGCGGTCGAAGGTCCGGATCGCCAGCTTGCGAACTCCCCCGACGTTCCAGGCCTCACGCGCGGCCTGCTCCCCGGCCCGGAACACGCCCCTGGCGTCCACGGTCCCGGCGATCTTCACGCCACGCATGAGATCTCCGGGCATCACGGCCCGGCTGACCAGGCGCTTGGTCTCCGGGACGACCTCGAGACCGATCTGTTTCAGGGCCTCGTACACGCTCCGGGAGCAAGAGAGCCGGGACGCGGCGTCATCCAGCCGCGAGACGAGGGCATAATCGCGTCCCTGCAGGCGTCGTGCGACCTGCCGGAGCTGGTCGAGCTGCCCGGCGGTCAGGGGCTTCTCGAGCTTGCCGATGGCGAAGGCGTCGCTCTGCAGACGGCGTTCGGCCTTGGCGAGGACGGACGGCAGGTCCGAGATCGTCGCCCCTTCGAGGCTCATGGTATCGAGCATGAGGCCATCGCCCAGGGCGAGGCTCACGTGGGTCCACTCTCCCAGCCACTTGCCGAGGGGGGTGTCGGCCGGTCCGTGCCAGAAGACGAGATCGCCGGGCTTCGCGTGCTGCTCGAGCGCCCGGAGGCGTTCCTCGAAGCGGGGGGATTGCTTGCGGACGAAGGCCACTTCCGGGTTGGACGGCGACGCGATCCAGCGGTCGAGGGCCTCGACCTCGGACGGGGCCACCCGGCCAGCCTTGCGGAGGCCATCCAGGAAGCTCCGTTCCATGGTCTCCAGTTTGCCGTCCAGCATCGCGGCCGTTTGAAGGCGGCGCAGCTGGAGGCGGGTCACGTCGGACGGACCGGTGGGGAGGACGTTCTGCAAGTGACGTACGGGGCTCAAGTGCATGGTCCTCCGGAACGGGTGGCCTTCCGCCGTCGTTATCGTTCCGGGATCAAAGCGGCGTGCGTGTCGGATGTTAAGATGCTGTCAAAATGACGCGAAATTCATCCGGACCGGCCGGAGGATTGGATGCGTCGCCGCGAGGGTACGTCTCCGGCACGAGGACCCCATGGACATCCAGGAACAGCCGTTGATCGACCGGGCTCCGCAAGCCGACCTTTTCGAGAATCCCGCGCTCGTGGGGACCTGGCTGCAGCTCGTGCGGACGTTCACCCGGATCCACGGGCGCCTGGAACAGGTACTGGCACGACACGCCCTGACCCCCCCTCAGTTCGACGTGCTCGCCACGCTGCATCTGGAGGAGGGCATCACCCAGCAGGAACTGGCTCGACGTTTACTCGTGACGAAAGGCAACGTATGCGGTCTTCTCGATCGCATGGAAGGGGCCGGACTCATCGAGCGACGACCCGATGCCATCGATCGGCGGATCAACCGCATCCATCTGCGATCGGAAGGTCGAGAACGCTTCCGGAAAACGGTTCCCGACCATGACGCGGTCCTCGCGGGGGCCCTGGCGCCCCTGTGCGATGGCGATCGCCACGCGATGCGAGCGTTGTTGAGCCAGATCGAGAGGGCCACGGCCGACCTGGATCCCCCTTGACGGGGTCTCTCAAAAGGTTTAAGTGTAAACCATCTGCTCCTGTTGTTCTGAGAATGGAGTTTCATCGTGAAGCACGTCGCCGCAATCTCCCTGGCCGCTTTTGCCCTGTTCCTGCCCACGGCGTCTTTCGCCTCGACCTGGGAACTCGACCCCAACCACTCCGCAGCCCATTTCAGCGTCAAGCACATGATGGTCGCCAAGGTGCGCGGCGAGTTCAGCAAGCTTTCCGGGTCGCTCTCGCTCGACGAGAAGGACCCTGCGAAGTCGTCCGTCGAGGCGACCATCGACGTCTCGAGCGTCGACACGGGTAACGAACGCCGTGACGGGCACCTCAAGAGCCCGGACTTCTTCGACGTCGAGAAGTTTCCCTCGATGACCTTCAAGTCGCGCAAGGTCGTCCGGGCACCGGGCGGGTTCAAGGTGACGGGAGATCTCTCCCTTCACGGGGTGACGAAGGAAGTCGTCCTCGATCTCGAGGGGGACACGACCGTCGCGAAGGATCCCTGGGGCAATGCCAAGATCGGGGGGACCGCGACGACCCACATCAACCGCAAGGACTTCGGCCTGACCTGGAACAAGGCCCTCGAGTCGGGGGGCGTGCTCGTGGGTGAGGATGTCGCCATCACCATCGACATGGAGTTCGTGCAGAAGGCCGCCCACTAGGTCGGCTGACCAGGGATGGACGCGGGGTTCGAACGGTCGAACCCCGCGTCTTTTCATGCGACCTGCCGTGGACGGGGCCTCGACATGAAATCCGGTCCAGAGGTCAAG
>JBIIHZ010000312.1:0-3459 GCA_044235265.1 Candidatus Sericytochromatia bacterium | reverse complement strand
CTCCCAGGGCGAGTTCGAAGACCTCTACATGATCTCCGTCGCCAAGGCGATCAACCCGAACTTCTCGCCGGATCCCAATCCCGCTCCTCCCGCTCCCCCGGCGCCTCCTGCCCCGGTGGATCCGGCTCCGGCGCCCGCCCCGATCCAGGGTCCGGTCCTGCCGGTCATCCCGCACTGATCGCCTGGGCAACCAGATCGAAGAGGGCCTCCATCGGAGGCCCTCTTCTTTTGCGAGGTGGGATGGCGGAACGGGAAGAGGTGCCTCTCAGCGGCTCCGTTCCACGAGCGTGACGAGATCGGCCAGCACGGACTCGAAGTCCCGGTCCGTGTCCAGTTCGGCGTCATAGATGGACCGGTCGGCCGTGAGCGTGGCCTCCCAGTGGAGACGGGCGGCGGTCTCGTTCTCGCCGCTGCCGCGGCCGAGCATCCGCTGTTGCAGGAGTTGCGGGTCGGGGCCCTTGAGCCGGATCGCCTTCACCCGCGAGTCTCCGAGGAGATCGCGCAGGTGGCGAACACCGGGTTCATCGAGCACGCAGACGAGATCCCGTTCCCCGAGGGCCTCGAACTGGTCGCCGGGCAAGCCATACCGGTTGCCCGCGTACTCGGTCCACTCGACGAGTCCCCCGGCCAGGCGAAGCGTTTCGAACGCCTCACGGTCGAGGAACCGGTAGTCACGTCCCTCCGTCTCACCTGGGCGTGGCGCCCGGGTCGTGCATGTCAGCGCCCGGGAAAGCCCGGGTAAGCGCTCGACCAGGCCCCGGGCGAGCGAGGTCTTGCCGGATCCCGAGGCCCCCACCAGGACCCAGGCGCGTCCGGCCATCTCAGCGCTCCTGTACGGGGCCGGCGATCGCCCAGTCGGCCAGGTCGGGGGTGATGAGCCGCCGGATCACGCGGTTGACCTCCTGCTGCGTGAGTCCCTGGACGAGCCCCGGGAACTTGGCCCAGGTGTCGGTCGGGAGACCGTACAGCCCGATGCCGGCAAGCCCCGAGGCCATGCCGGCCGAGGTCGACAGTCGGACGGCCTGGTTGCCGACCAGCGTTCGCTTGGCCTTCTCGAGTTCGTCGGGAGTGATCCCGTCCTTCACGTAGCGCTCGATCTCCGACCGCAGGGCCGTCCGGGCCTTCTCGACATTCGCGGGGTTGACCGTGATCGTCGCGACCCAGGGGCTGGCCGTCAGACCCGCGTCCAGGGAAGACCGCACGTCGTACGTGAGGCCCATCTCGTCGCGCAGCTTGACCCCCAGACGTGCCGAGAGCGGGCTGCCTCCGATCACGAAGTTGGCCACGCGCGCGGCATGGTAATCCGGATCGTCCCGGCGGACGGTGGTCGGGTTGCCGAAGGCCATCGCCACGTTCGTCACCTGCGGCATCGGGATCGTGACCGTCTCGGGGCGTGCTCCGGGGGCCGGAGGCACGTTCAGGGGGCGAGGCTGGACGCGTTTCCAGGTGCCGAAACGTCGCTCGAGTTGCTTGACGACGTCATCCGCCTTCACGTCCCCGACCACGGCGAGGATCAGGGCATCGGGGCCATAATGGGCGCGGTGAAAGGCCACCAGGTCGTCGCGCGAGATGCCCTCGAGGGCCCGGATGGCCTGCTCCGGATCGAGCATCCGTAGCGGGTGTCCGGTCGGATAGATGGCCTGGTTGAAGGCCCGCTCGGCGCGATTGTCCGGCTCTTCCTCGCCCTGCCGGATCGAGGTGATCCAGCGGCTACGAGCCTTCTCGAGATCCTCGACCGGAAAGCTCGGGTTGCGGAGCGTGTCCGCGAGCAGGTCCAGGACCAGCGGAAAGTCCTTCTGCAGGCTGCTGGCCTGGATCGAGGTGGCCTCGTTGCCGCCGCCGTAGCCGAGGCTGGCCCCCACGAACTCCAGGGAATCCGCGATCTGGAGCTTGGAGCGGGTGGCTGTCCCCTCGTCGAGAAGCTGGGCCGTCAGGGATGCCACTCCGTCCTTGCCGGCGGGGTCGAGCAGGCCTCCGGCGCGCACGTAGCCGTTCATGAACACCGTGCCGTTGCCGGGATTCTCGAGCACCAGGACCGTCAGTCCGCTGGACAGGACACGCTTGACGGGGGTCACGAGGCGCGCAGGAGTCGAGGGCTTCAGCTCGAAGTCCTGCCAGGGCAGGGGCTCGACCCGGGCCGTGCTGCCCGTCGCGGCGCCAGAACCGGCATTGCGGGGCGGCGGCGGCACGGGACCATCGGGCTCGCTGACCATCCAGCCGACCGTCTCGTTGTCGGGGACCAGGTACTGGCCGGCCACCCGCTGGAGGTCGGCCGGGGTGACGGTCCGGATCTGTTCGAGGAGCTCGAATCCACGCTCCCACGAGCCGCTCATCGCGGCGTACTCGCCGAGCATCTTGGCCAGGCCCTCGGTGCCCTCCTTGGCGAACACCATGCCGGCCTCGGTCTGGTTGAGCGCCTTGCGCAGTTCGCGTTCGGCCACCGGCGTGGTCTGCAGGCTCCGGATTGCCTCGTGCAAGGCCTTCTCGCCGTCGGCGTGCGAGATGCCCTCCTGGAGCGTGATCCCCAGCCGGAACAGGGACGGATCGTGGTTGCGGCCGCAGTCCGCCCAGGCCTCGGTGGCCAGGCGCGTCTCGACGAGCGACTGGTACAGCCGGGAGGTCTTGCCCGAGCCGAGCAGGGTCTCGAGGACCAGGAGTGGCGCGATGTCCGCATGTCGAACGTCCGGAATGTGCCACCCCGTCTGCACGAGGTTGGATTCACCCCGGCGGTGCAGCGTCACGCGGCGCTGGCCGAGCTGGGCTTCCTCGGTGGTGTACATCGGAGGGATGTTCCCCGACGCGGGGATCGCCCCGAAGTGCTCCTCGATCAGGCGGATCGCGTCCGCGGTGCGGAAGTCACCCACGAGGACGGCGATCGCGTTGTCGGGATGGTAGTAGGTGTCGTAAAAAGCGCGGAGGCGCTCGGTCGGCACTCCCTCGACGTCGCTTCTCCAGCCGATCGTGGGGTGGTGGTAGGGGTGCGACCGGTAGGCTGCCGCCGTCACGGCCTCGTACAGGTTCCAGTCGGGGTTGCTCTCGCCCCGCTCCATCTCGTTGCGGACGACCGTCATCTCGCTCTGGCGCTCGCTGTCGAGCAGCAGGGAGTTCCGCATCCGGTCCGCCTCCAGCCGGATGCCGAGTTCGAGGCGGTCGGACGGGTAGGTCTCGAAATAGTTCGTGCGGTCGGGGGCCGTCGTGGCGTTGAAGCTCGCCCCGTTGCGCTGCAGCAGCTGAGCGATCTGCCCCTTGCCCAGCTGTTTCGTGCCCTTGAAGAGCATGTGCTCGAGGAGATGGGTCGAGCCGGTCCAGCCGACCGCCTCGTTGCGGCTACCGACCTTGTACGTGACGACCCAGGTCACGACCGGGGCCGCGTGATTTTCCTTGAGCACGACTTCGAGACCGTTGGCGAGCGTCAGGGTCGAGATGGGGCCAACGGGCGTCTGGACGGTGCGCAGCGGC
>JBIIHZ010000311.1:0-3466 GCA_044235265.1 Candidatus Sericytochromatia bacterium | reverse complement strand
GCCCCACGGCGAACGGCCAGGCCCCCCGAAGTGGCCGTATCGGCTCTCAGCAGGGGCAGCATCCGCGCCCCGAGCTCGGCTTCCCGCTGCGCCTCCGACACGAGCGCCCGCGCCTCGACGTACTGGACGAGCCCGTCGAAGGTTTCGGCCAGCACCTCGCGTCGAGCCTCGGCCGGGGGAAGCAACTGGAGACGCGCCCGACGGACCGCAGACCAGGAGGCGAGACCTGCCCGGCGTGTGGCGCCTTCCGGCGAGGCCCATGTGGTCTGCAAGATCCGCGTCTCGAGCGCCAGCAAGGCCCGGTTGTCCAGACCGTAGGCGGCCAGCTTGCCGGTCTCTCGAGAGGTCCGGAACTCCGCGAAGTGCGGAAAATGGTCCCGGACGAAGGCCATGAACAGAGGCAGGAGGAGACGTCGCTCGGCCGGAGCCCCCTCCTGGGCGAGATACGTGAGCGGTACGACCGCGATCCTGCGACCCTCGAGCGTGGCCTCGAGGCGCCGAGAAGTCGAGATTCCTGCGACGGCGCCGCGTCTGGACCAGATCCGGGATCGAGCCGAAGCCACCGGGAAGAATCCCCCGGGCCGACGTTCGAGGTGAGCGACGACGGTAACCTTACCGGAATCGGTGATCGCAAGGGGTAAGGTGCCAGGGTTGAACCCGGGCCACAGGCGGGGCTGGAGTTCGACCCAGGCATCGAACCGGACGATCGCCGCGACGGGGTCGATCCCTGGTTCCTTCATCGATCCCTGCGCGAGCGCGGGTTGACCGACCAGCAGCAACCCCGCGACCATCGACAACCAGGGAAAAATGACCTTCAAGCGCCCGTGAACTCCCACCTTGCGCACCACGCAGACCTCGTCGCCCATGATCTACCCCGCACCCGGCGGTCCTAACGACCTGCGCTTCCTGCTCGGTTCATTTGGCGATCTTGAAATATTGGTTAGATGACGCAGGCCCCGAAGCTCCCGGGGGTATAGGGTAACTCGAGCACGCATGGTGCTGGAGGAGGTCGAACATGGCATTCCCGTTCAGGATCGCCAGGGCCTCGGTCGCGGGGCTCTTCCTGGGTCTCGTACCGCTGGTCACATCACCACCCCCGGAGGCTCTCGCCGCCAACCCGGGAGACACGGACCTGGTGGTCCGCGAAGATGGTATTTTCAGTGAAGTGGTTCGAAAGGGTGTCGAGGTCAACACCGGATCCAACAGTCTCGAGAACGTGCAATACGTCAAGCGGACACGTCGATGGTCGGAGCGCCCCGTCAGGTACGAGCAGACGGGCGTGCAAACTGTCCGTCGCGAACGCTTGGTCCCGGTCATCGAGAACGTCACCGTGGCCGTACCGGACTGGGTGGTCCAGGAGCAATGGTTACCGCGCATCGAACGGATGACGGCCCAGGGGACGCGCAGCGTCACCGTTCCGGAGCGTGTGGCCTCGCGGCGGTGGGTCTCGAGGGACGAGGCTCGCCTCCTCGGGGCGAGCCTGTCCGATGATGACCGGGAAGATGACGACAGGGACGATGAAGACGGGAAGGAATCGGTCCGCGACGTCGTGGTCTGGCGCTGGACGGCGCGCACGGAGACGGTAGAAGTCCCCCGCTATGCCTGGGTACCCGGTGCCTGGCTGCCTTCCGAGGTCGAAACGCTGGTGTCGCCCGATCTGGTCTGGGCGACGAAGTCGGTCCCGGTCTGGAAACTCGGCTACTGGGAGAAGGACCTCGTGACCCAGGAAAGACTGGTTCCGGTGCTGGCAACGGTCTCGGTGCAGGTCAACGCTTCCGAGAACCATGATCACGACGAGGAAGTCCCGCGGGTCGTGGAAGTGGACGAGTCGTCGGGACGTGTGCTCATCGAAGAGCAGGTGCCGGTGACGGACACGGTCGAGGAAATCGGATACGAGAACAAACTCGTCCCGCAACTCGTCCTGCGGGCCGACGGGACCTACGGCCTCGAGGATCGCCTCCTGCCCGTTGCGAGTACGCGCTCCGTCCAGGTTCCCCGGATGGTGACGCGCGAGGTCCCCACCAAGCAAGACGTGGAAGAGCAGGTCTGGGACCGCGTCCAGGTGACCGTACCCGGCAACCGGACCGAACTGATCGCCCGCGAAGCGCGAATGGCCACCGAATCTTACGAGGTCACGCTCCCCCGACATGAATGGGTCCCCACGGGAGACTGGGTCGCGCATACCGCGCTCATCCGAACCGACCGCGAGGTGCTGAACACCGTCAGCCTCGATGCTTACCAGGGTGCCAGAGGGGAATCGTCGAGCGGCCGGACCTCGGCCTTCTCCAGCAACCGACTCGTCGGCGATGGCAAGATCCAGATCTCGGGTAGTGAAACCCGCGAGGCGCTCGGGAGCCAGGCGGCCAACGTGTCGTCCTCGCGAGAATACAAAAAGCCTGGCAAGAAGGGTCATTCGGGTTCGACCTACGGTCGATGAAGAGAGAGAGGGTCCCCTGAAGTTCCGCGTGTCCTGGCGTCCGCGCCAATCACCTGGGTACAGCGTCACGGAGTTGCTCGTCGCCAGTTCCGTGTTTCTGGGGATCCTCACTCTCGTGACCAGCCTGCTGGTCGAGTGGAATCGACGGAGCCGGGATGCGGACTTCGAACTCGATGCCCTGAACAAGGCCTCGAGGGCCATCAGTTATCTGACCTCGGACCTTCGCACGGCCCAGTACGTCTATCACCACGCCTACATTCATGTGAAGGATGAACGAGCGGGTCAGGCAGGCCGGTCGAGTGCTCTTGCCGATAGCGGCACGGGAACGATCGGGTCGCAGGGCAATACCACCCAGGCGCTCAACGGAAAATACATTCCACTGGTCGTGGAAGACGTGCCCCAGAATGAGGTGACTCCGCACGTCGGCCGGCAGTTCTTTCCCGGTGAGCGCGCCCCGGGTGCCGTCAGGGTCCTGGCCATGACCTCGGATCAACCCTACGGTTTCAAGAACCTCAAGTACATCGTGTACTATCTGGGCGGGCGCCGGTACGACCTGGTGCCGAACTCGAGAAGCAGCGGGGCGACGCGCACGCTCGTCGTCCGCCCCCTGTACCGTCTCGAGGGCTACGTGACCGATCAGGCGAATATCGGGTGGTACAGCATGAGTTCTTCGATCGCAACCACCCCGACGGCCACCTCCGGTTTTCAGATCCGGATCGACACCAATGGCGCAACCAGCATCTTCACGCCGGACGTCAACGGAAACTTCAATACGGCCCTGGGTTACGGCCTGAGTACGGCCGCCGATCGCCACTGGAAGCTGAGCAACCTGTGTGATGTCGTCGTGGGGGTGGACACGGATGACAGTTTCAATCCGTTCACCCTCCGCAACCCGCATCCGTACTCCAATCTCGGCCTATACAGCCCCTACCAGGCCACGATCTCCCTGCGCGTGCAACGGTACGACCGCCGCGTGATCCGGTGGAGCGGAGGCAGACCCCTCGACCTCCTGGAGGTCTCAGCCCGGGC
>JBIIHZ010000309.1:0-3470 GCA_044235265.1 Candidatus Sericytochromatia bacterium | reverse complement strand
ACCAGGGCGCGCGTGGGTCCGAGTTCCCGGGCCAGCGTCTGGATCCGTCGGGACAGGGGATGGGAGGGCGCCGCGACCAGAAGCGGTTCCCCGCGGTCGAGCGCCGTCTGGGTCGCCTCGGGGGCATGGGGCAACCGGTGATGGATGCGGCGCCCGATGGCCCGCTCGATGCTCTCCGGCTCGAAGCGACTGGGGGCATCCCAGAGCACGACGTTCCAGCGGGTGGTGTCCACCCCCTGGGCCTGCCACACCTGTTCGGCCTGGCGGAGTTCCCGGAAGGCGATCAGATCCGGGAACAGGGGCACGAAGGTGGTGTCCGCCGCCTGGAGCGTCTCGAGGGCCGCCTCCTGCGGTTCGCTCGGGACGTCCACCACGACCCAGCCTCCGCGGGAGATCAGCGTCGAGAGGGTGCGCCGGAAGCAGCCCTGGTGGATCAGGGTCGTCTCGTCCGGAGATCGGGTCACGGCCAGCCAGCGGAGCCCTGAGGGGTGCGCGAGCGTCGCTTCCTCCAGTTCGTCGCCCCGGCCGGCCCGGACCAGCTCGGCGAGCGTCAGGGTCGGCTCCAGATTCAGGACGAGATCGAGCGCCGGATAGGCCGGAACGGCCTCGAGCAGGGTGACTCCGCCCGGGACCATCCGCGTCAGGGCGATCGCCAGGTTGGTGGCGAGCGTCGTCTTGCCCGAGCCCCCGCGCGGACCGTGGACGGCGATGATGCGTCCAGGTTCCACGGGGCCGGGGTCGGGGACGGCCCGTCGGAGGCGCTCCTGGAACCTGGCCGCCCTGGAGATCGCCGGTCCGAGCTCCGCCGGGCTTCCCACGACCTCGCGGATGCCGCCTTGCATGACTTCTGCCAGCTCCCGGGCTCCCAGGGTGGCTCCGACCAGCAGGACGGACAGCGTCGGATGACTGGCGAGCCAGACGTCCAGAGTCGCCTGCACGAGCGGGATCGGCAGGGGGAAGGGGGCTATCCAGATGATCAGGTCGATCTCACGGGGGGTGCCCGAGGCCTCGGCCCGTCGCTCGACGTCCCCCACGAGTTCGTGGGCGGCCAGAGCCTCGTTCCAGGTTTCCAGGTCGGGGCTCGTCCCGACCAGCCAGGTCTTCAGTGCCATGTCGCGTGCTCCCTCACCGCACCGTCGCGACGGGTACGGGCACCGTCTCGTCGGCGAGCCTCACGGCGTACCGGAGCGCCGTTCCGGCCACCTGGTCCTGTTCAAGGGTCTCGAGGTACCGCCCCACCACCTCTCCGCGTCGAGTCGTGTAGCTGAGGTACACGCGTGCGAATCCGGCGATCGTGACGTTCGAGCGGCCCGAGGCCTCGAAGTAGTTCCGGTCCAGCAGGGCGACTGTGATCACCCGCGGGGTCCGCGTGCCGAGCTCGGCCTCCAGGAAGGACGTGGTGTCTCGCCCGATCAGCTGCTGCAGCGTCGCGGCCGTGGGACCGGCCATGTCGCCTGGTTCCGTGGGGACCATCTCTCCCTTCCTGAGCGTCCGGCGGGCCCCGTCGAGCAAGCTGGAACGGTAGGTCCGGGCTCCGGGTCCATCGATCGCGAGGGCCTGGAAGTTGCCGCGGACGTTGCCCGGACCGCTCCGCTTCAGCAGGATTTCCTCTCCTCGAGCATGGCGCTGGCCTGGCAGCCCCAGGGGGCGCAGCCCCTGGGTGACGTCCACGCAATGGAGGTCCGCGACCGAGCGGGCGCCGATCGCGAGCTGGCCGGGGCGTTCGCGTTCCGATGGCAACAATCTCGACAGTTTCCCCACCCAGCTGGTCACGGGAGTGCGAAGCTGCACCGTCACGCGGCTTCCCTGCGTGATCGAGACGTCACCGTCTGCCGGAAGAAAGCCGTTCTGGCGGGCCAGGTCCCGGGCGGCCTTCCGGGCCTGATCCGGCCCCTGCATCAGGCCACGGGCTCCGGCGAGCGCCGCCGCGTCGCAGGCGCTCTGGAGCCGGGTTCGCTCGAGTGTGACGGCTCCCACGTCGGCCACCAGGCCGAGCACGAGCGTCAGGCCAAGCCCCCAGAAGGCCGTCATGACCAGGGTGCTTCCGCTTTCGGGATCGTGCATCGGCTTCACCTCGCGGGCGCAGGAGGGGACGAGGACGGAGACGTGGATGAAGTGGCCACGGGCGACGGGGGGGACGTGATCGCGGAGGTCCCCAGGACGGTGGGGGTCACGAGGATGGCGAGTTCGGTCTCCTGGTGCTGGTATCGCGTCGAGCGGAACAGTTCCCCGAGGATGGGCAAGTCGCCCAGGAAGGGGAGCTTCTCCACGAGCTGAGAGCTGACGTCCTGCAGCAGTCCCCCGATGGCGAGGCCTTCGCCCTGGGCCAGCACGACCTGGGTCTGAGCCCGGCGGGTCGTGATGGCCGGCACGACGAAGTTGGCCAGGCGCACGGCATTGGCCACGTCGAGCTGCGAGACCTCCGGGGAAACCTGGAGGGAGACCCGGCCGTCATCCAGCACATGGGGAGCCATGTCCAGCTTGATCCCGTAGGGCTTCCATTCGAAGGTGACCTGGTTGAGCTGCTGGCTCACCGGCACCGGTACCTCGCCCCCGGCCAGAAAGCTGGCCTTGCCTCCACTGACGGCGACCAGCTTGGGTCGGGCCAGGACGCGGGCATCGCCCCGGGCCACGAGCATGCTCAAGCGGGCGGCGATCCGCTCGTAGAGACCGAAGGCCGTGCCGCCGAGGTCGGAAAGGGGCTGACCGGATCGCGGGTTGCGGGCATCAGCCTGGGTGATCCCCAGGTTGTCGGGCTCGAAACGGTCCTCGCCGTTCGACGAGCGGTTCATCTGGCCCCACTTGATTCCGAGCTCGTGACTGGCCGTCTTGCCCAGTTCCACCACCTGCACGTCGACCTGGACCTGCTGGACCGAGTCGGCCTCGAGCAGGTTGACGACCCGCGGGGCGAAGCTCTGGGCCAGCTTCTCCGCCTGCTGGGCCTGGCTCGTGCGGGCCACCCGACCCGTCAGCAAGACGGTGTCCTGGACGACCTGGACGCCGAGACCCCGGGCGCCCGTCACCCGGGCGATCGTGTCTTTCAGGAGGCTGGCGTCGAGACGCACCGAGACCTCGTAACGGGTCAGACCCCGCTCCGTCCACACGAAGCAATGGGTGCTGCCGGCCCGCTTGCCGTTGACCAGCACGGCGTGACCATCGAGCACCGCGACGTCCGCGATCGTCGGATCCGTGACCGAGACCTTCGTGATGCGCGGTCCCGAGCGGACGACCTCGGAATGGCCGACGTCCAGAGGCAAGGACATCGAGGCGATCGCCTCGGTTCCCTGTGCCCGGGCGGGCGTCCAGGGATGCAGGGAGATCCACAGGCAGGGCAGGATCCAGCCGCGCAGCGTTCTGGAATTCAACGGTTCACCTCTTCTGTTTGGGTGCCGCGGATGACGAGGATCCCCCGGGGTGCGGAAGGACGCTCGACGACCCGGACGGTCACGGGGACCTGGACGGGTACCCGG
>JBIIHZ010000310.1:0-3470 GCA_044235265.1 Candidatus Sericytochromatia bacterium | reverse complement strand
CGCGACCGCGGTCTTTCCGCGTGACGTGAACTGGATGGCGCCTCCGGTACAGCCGGTGTCGATGCGAACCCAGAGGCGCCCCGGGTTCAGCACGTCGAAGCTCGGGCTCGCGTTGAAACTGTCCATGATGAAGTCCCCGATCCGGACCGTGTAGGGTTCCCGGGGAACCAGTCCCCCGGACGACACGCGGTTCTCGACCAGATTCGAGCCCTCGATCAGGATCCGGTCTCCGACGAGGGCAAACAGGGGACTGACGGAAGTGATCGCGGGGAGCTTGGTCGTCGTGAGCACGACCTCGAGGGGCGTGGAGACGTTGGGCTGCATCTGCACGCGACTCGACCCCGTGGCCGAGGGAGCCGCCTCGATGCTTCCTGCCAGGGATCCCTCCGAGAACGCCTCGACGTCGAAATCGAGTTCGCGCAGGGGCAAGCGGGAAAAAGAGACGGAGTAGGTCCCGGGGGCGGATCCCCCCCCGGGGGCCATCAGGACCGCACTGCCCGAAGCCACGAAGGCCCCGCTGGCACGGACCGTGCATTCCACCCGGGCCAGGTCGGACGGAAGCCACTGGATGCGCCGTCCGGGCCAGTGAATGACCAGCCGGGCCGCCCCCGTTAAGGCCTCCTGACTGTTCTCCGGAGGCTGAAAGGTCTCCGGGCTCACGGGTGCTGACACGCCTGGCTTTTGCGTCGGGGACAACCCTGGACGGGAACCCGACCCGGACGGGAAGGCCACGGTCCGGGGAACCGACGTGCAAGCGGCCAGCATTCCCAGGGTCACGGCGGATATCGGGAGGACTCGCAGGGGGTGGTGAAGGAGACGATGCACGATCATGGACGACCTCACTTCACGGTCACGATCGCGCCGGACACGGGCCTGACGCGGAGGCTGCAGGTGGCGATCAGCGAATTCTGGATCTGCACGGAATCCGAGGCCAGTACCGAGATGACGACATCGCGAGTCGTATCGGTCGCGTAACTCAGGGCCCTGAGGTCCGCCCCATGGTCGCTCCGGGCCGTGACGGTGACGATACCACTCGGGAAGGCCGAGTAGATGAACGGACCGCGGTAGGTGGACCCGTTGCTGAGGAGGGCGACGGAGATCGTGGCCACGGCCCTGAAGGGGTAGAGCGCATCACCTTCGCGACCTGCCGGGGGGCCAACGTAGATCGTCGGCAGGACCGGGCCGGATGTTCCAGGGGCTGGCGTTTCTTCCAGCGGATGATTCGCGATCATGACCCCGAGGCTGTTGATGAAGGGACGCGCATCGACCGGCGTCGGAGTCGGGGTGGCCGTGGGAGTGGGAGTCGGCGTGGCGACCACGGTAGAGCCCGACGAGCCGGGTACCGGGGTGACGCTCGAGGTGGCGCCGGGGGCTGCGGTGGGACTGGCCGAGCCCGTCACGATCCCGCCCGTGAGAGGGCCGGTCGTCGGCGCTTTCGTGCTGGTGGGTGTGCCCGGGTCATTCCCGCTGCCCCCGCTGCCATCGAGGCCGGTCAAGGTTCCAGGCTCCTCGCAGCCCAGGGAAAGCGCCGTGGCACAGAGCGCGGTCACCATGACCCCGCGCAGGTGAATGCCGTTCATGCTTGGCCTGGTCACTAGAATACCTCCCCGCGGACGACGCCCTGGTTGGAGCCCCATCCGCCAGCCTGGGTGCTGAGCAGATAGACATACTTACCCACGTGAACGTCGATATGTCCGATCGCCTGTCCTCCGAGGGTGGCCTGAGGGTTCTCGGCACCCGAGAGTTCCGTGGAGACCTGGGGGACCAGGTTGTCGACGATGCCGCCCCGGAAGGAGCGGCGATCGCTCCATGTGCTCCAGAGGTAGTAATAGCGTCCGACCTGCATGACCATCGTCGAGAGGATCGAGCCATCGGGGATCAGCGGCGACCCCATCCGGTTCCACGGCGACATCTTGCCATCGGACCGGATGACGCTCTGTTGCGACACCCCGCTGGTCCCGCCGACCATGTACAGCGAGTCGCCGATGATGAAGGGCTGGCCATCCTCGCCGTAGTAGACCTGGTTCGGGCCCGTTTCCCATTTCCCGATGTTCCCCGATTCCAGGAGTCGGGCTTCCATGGTGCCGACCGTATTGTTGCCACAGCTCACGCCATCCGAGGTGCAACTCACGCCGTGGCCCATGATGTACACGTAGCGGTCGGAAGCGACCAGGGCGAGGTCCTTCCCTGCCCACGTGGGCGGCAGGTCGTTGATCGGGTCATAGGCAAATCCGATGATGTCCCCGGTGTAGGGGTCGAGCGTCGCGAAATTGATGTGACTCTTGTTCCAGGCGCCGAGCTGGTTGGTGACGGTGTAATAGACGCGGTTCTTGATCTGGACGCGCGAGTTGGGGTTGTCGTCCTGGTAGGTTCCCTCGGGAATCGAGAACGGAGCAGCCTGCCAGGTGGCTCCGGCCTGGAAGGATCCGTCGTCCGCCAGGGCCATCGAGTAGACCTTGGTGCTGCCATTTCCGCCCCAGACCCACAGCTTTCGGCCACCCACGTGCGCGTGGAAACCGGCACCTCCGACGTCTCCGGGCATGGAGGGGGAGATGTTGACCCAGTTGATGGTCGTGTTGCCGTCGATGACGTTGACGGCCGAGGTCTGCACGCCCAGCGGGGCGAAGACCGTCACGACCTGTTGACCCTCCCCCACGTACCACGGCACGCGGACCCGGATGATGTTGGGGTTCCAGGAGATGACGTCGGCCCGGAAATCCCCGATCAGGACCGCCCCGTTGGGGCCGAGGTTGGCTCCCGAGATCTCGAGGATGCTCCGGTTGGTCACGAAGCTGGGCCAGACCTTGCTGATCTGGGGTGTCGTGAGCGCATCGACCGTCACGTAATAGGCGTTTGACGTTTGCCCACCCGTGCTGACCGTGAGGTTCCCGCTGGTGGCCGTCGAGGGGACCCGGAAGACGAGCGACGTCTGGTTGGCCGAGTCCGGTGTGACGGAGAGGCCGTTGAGGGTCACGGTGTTGCTGGACGCCGTCGTGCTGAAACCGATCCCCGTGATCGTGACGGAGGCCAGTGGCCGGACGGGGTTCGGGCTGACGGACGTGATCGAGACCGCGGCACTGTTGGGCACCGTGAAGGGGATGCCCGCGCTGGTCGCTCCGCGGGCCGTCACCGTGAGATTGCCGCTCTGGGCGCCGACCGGGACGGTGACCACGATGAGGTTCCGGGTGCTCATCAGCACGTTCGAGGCCGGAATGGTGGTGCCGTTTAGGGCGACGGTGGACGTTCCCCCGAAGCCCGTCCCCTTGAGCGCGACGATGGTGTTGGCCGAGCCGCTGGTGGGATTGACTCCCTGGAGCACGGGCTGGATGGAATCGATCTGGGCCACGGGATCCGAGTCGGCCGAGAGCGTCGCGATCACGTCGTTCCGGGTCGCCGTCAGTTCCGAGTCGGGATGGGCGGCGAAGGCCGGCGCCGCGTTGAGTCCACCACCGGCCGACCCCTTCACCTTG
>JBIIHZ010000308.1:0-3488 GCA_044235265.1 Candidatus Sericytochromatia bacterium | reverse complement strand
GTCCTGACTCGCCTGTCCGGTCAGCGGACCATCGACTGGCTCGAGGCCTTCCGGGAGTTCATGGACCGCTTCGAGACGGACGAATCGCGCTTCGCCGATTGGCTCGGAGAGGACCCCGGGGACCTCTTGGAGATCCGTCCCTGCGGGAGTCTCGTGACGGGTGGCGGACGATCGGCGCTGGAACTCGAGTTCTCGCGGGGCCTCACGCTCATCTATCGCCCGCGCTCGCTCGCGATCGACGACGCCCTCGATCGCTGGCTGCGACGGGCCGAGACCGAAGGCTTCCCCGTCCCCATCCGGGTGCCGACCGTGCTCGATCGCGGGGTCTATGGCTGGTCGGTGGCCGTGCCTTCGTCCCCGCCTGCCGTCCATCCCCACGAGCGGACCCGGCGCGCGGGGGCGTTGCTCGCCCTGTTCACGATGCTCGAAGGGGCCTCCGCCTCGGCCGACCTGATCGGCTGGCAGGGAGACGAACCCGTCCTGCTCGAGGCGGACACGCTCTTCGCGCCCCGATGGCGTCCCGAGTTCTTCGAGATTCCACCCCCGCCTCACGGCCCTCTGACCACGGGCCTGTTGCCCGGATGGTCCGTCACGCTCGATCGCCACCAGCTCGATCTGGCCGGGTTCGGCAGCCCGGCCAACGGCCGCGACTTCCGGGACCTGACGGCCCGGGCCCGCTGGTTCGCCGGGACCCCGGTCGCCCTGTCGGACCGGCCCTGCGACGCGGGGCGCTTCGATCCGGGACTGGACTGGGATTCGGGCGCCCTCGAGCGGGCATTCGAGGAAACGCTGGAATACCTCGTGAACTGGGGCTCCCTGGACTCCACCTGGGGCGGGCTGCGTCTGGCCTTCGAGGGTCTCACCGTCCGGCTCACGCTCCGGCCGTCCCGGATCTACGTGTCCCAGCTCTGGAGCGCGCTCGAACCCGAATCGCTCGCCGATGGTCGGGTCTGGGCGCTTCACCACGAGCACCTCGCGCGCTCCATCCTGTCCATGCCCGGCAGGAGAGCCCTCTGGCCCCTGTTGCTGGGGGAAGTGTCGGCCCTCGAACGCTTCGAGATTCCGCGTTTCTGGGCCGACGTGAGCGCGACGGACGCGGGGCTGCCCGTCCGGACGCCCCTGTCCGAGCGCCTGATCCGCTCTCCTCTCGACACGGTACACGACCGCTGGTCCGGTCTCGAACGGACGACCATCCTCCGCTGGGTCAGGACCATCCGCGAGGCGATCGCCCGGGCCCGGGTCCGGGTCTAGCGCTTCAGCTCTCGGCCGGATTCCGGCGCTGGAGCATGCTGCGCAGCTCGCTGGCGTGCTCCTCGGTGTCGGCCAGGATCTTCTCGAGCAGGCGCCGGGTGGTCGGATCCTGCATGCCGACCTGGCGGATCAGGAGCGTGTAGGCCTCGATCTGCTTGCGTTCCAGGGACAGGTCTTCCAGGAGCATCTCGTGCAGGGTCGGGGCGGACTCGGCCTCGACCTGGTGCTGGCATGCCAGCTTCGCGATCTCGTCCGGCTGGAAGACCGGATTCCCCCCGAGCTGCTGGATGCGTTCGCCCAGGCGATCGGCATGTTTCTCCTCGGTGCGGGCATGTTCCAGGAACTCGTCGCGAATGGCAGGCATGGCGAGACTGACGGCCATGTACGCGTGGTGCTTGTATTGCAGGTACGAGACCAGCTCCGTGCTGCGCAGGGTGTTCAGCTGCTTGATCAGGGACGGGATGTCGCCCATGTAGGCATCCGTCACCGGGCCCAGGCGGATGATCGTCAGAGCCTCGCTGCGCCGTTTTTCCTTCTCCATCGGGGTCTTCTCCTTCCTCGCGGCCGGTCAACCGTGCCCGGCTCATGCATCCAGCCTGGGTGACGCTCCGGACCCTGTCACGGGTCCGGACGCACCTGGAACCTTGGCCTCATCGAGCCCTGCTTCCCGCTTGGGGCCCGGGGCGTCGGGTGGCACCATCGAGGTCCGGTGACGGGTCGAGGAGGCGAGGCATGCGTGCGTGGATCGGGTTCGGTCTGGGGGCCCTGGTCATCCTGGGGGGATGTCAGGGGGGGGCAGCCGGCGGAGGGGGGGGCGGCGCCCCGTCGGGGCACGAGCTCCGGGCGCTCAGGGGAGCCCTGGGCGAAGCTCAGATCGAGGCGACACGAGCCGAGACCCGGCTCGCAAGCGAAGATCCCGCGACCGCTCGGGTGGCCGTCCTCGAGGTGAGGCGCCATCTCGCGGAGGCCCGGCGGCATGCGGAGCCCGGGATGCTGCTCCGGATCGACGAGCTCGATCGGACCGCGGCCAGCCTGGATCGTCAGATGGCCGAGCAGCCGGCAGCGGCCTCCGTCACGGCGGCCCGCTTGCATGACCAGGTGCACGGACTGTTCACGGCGCTGCTGCCTCCGGCTGGCGGTGGGGCAGGTCCGGCTCCCCTGGTGAGCCCGTCAGCCATCCCCGGTGGAACCGGCCGCCCCTGAGGACGTCGTCGAGGTCAGGTACGCGCGGAGCGCCCGTTCCTCGGCGGGAATCCGGATCGCCATGACGAGCGCGTTGGCCACGGTTGCGACGAGGGCCGTGCGCCAGGCACCGACCACCAGCGGGGTCACGACCAGTTCCAGGGCCACCAGCACGTAGTTGGGATGCGCCATGAACCGGTAGGGACCCCGCGCGACCCTCGGTGCCCCCGGGATGACCAGGATACGGGTATTCCATGCCTCTCCCAGACTCGCGAGGATCCAGACCCGCAGGCCTTGAAGGGCGGCATACGCTGCCAGGAACTCCCACGAGGCCGGGTGGTCCCGGCCCTCGACGACCCAGCCGAGCAACCAGGCCGGGTGCAGCACGAAGAACAGCCAGTAGTGCTCCCGTCCGACCTCCACGGCACCGGCGGCGCGGGCGCGCCGCTCGTTCCGGCGGGCGATCGCGAGTTCGATCACGCGCTGGGCGACCACCACACCCGCGAGCCAGACCGCGCCCGTCACGGCTCCAGCACCGCGTGCTCGACGGCAAAACCGGGGCCCAGCGCGGTCATCAGGGTGGTACCTTCGAGACCTCCCGACCTGGCGAGCGTGCGCTCGAGCACGAACAGGACGCTCGGGCCGCTCATGTTGCCGTGCCCGGCGAGTACCTCGTGACTCGCCGAGAGGGCCTCGAGCGGGAGGTCCAGCGCCTCGGCATAGGCCGAGAGGACCTTCGTGCCGCCGGGGTGCACCACGTGGTGCCAGATCTCGCGCCCCGGAGCCAGGAGTTCGCGCGCGCGCCCCACCGAGCCCGGGAGCTCCTGGCGCACGATGGTCGGGATGTCTCGAGCGAAGCGAACCTGGAGGCCGGCATCCGTGAGGTCCCAGCCCATCACCGGCTCGCTGTCAGGGAAGAGCTCGGCATGCCCCCCCTGGATGCGGACTCCGGAGCCTTCCGGCGCCAGGACCGCCGCCGCTGCCCCGTCGCCGAACAGGGCCGTCCCCACGAAATTCGACCGCGAGCGGTCCGAGCGAACGAAGGTCAGGGAGCA
>JBIIHZ010000307.1:0-3489 GCA_044235265.1 Candidatus Sericytochromatia bacterium | reverse complement strand
GTAACCGATGGTGGCGGTGCCCCCGAAGGCCTCCATCCGCGCCCGCCCGGCGAGCAGGTTACGGACCAGAGCCTCACCGGAGACGAGGAACTCGTCCGGCAGGATGTACCAGGGCCCGATGGCCAGCTGTCCGGACCTGATCAACCGTTCCAGCGTCTCCCGGCGCCCGGGGACGACGTCCAGGTAGTCGTCGAGCATCACGGTCTGCCCGTCCAGCAGGAAGTGGGGCAGTCGCCCGGAATCGAGCATCTCGACCACCCGGTCGACCATCTCGACCAGGCGCGTCCGGTAGGCCTGGAAGGGGCGATACCATTCCCGGTCCCAGTGCGTGTGGGCCACCACGACCACGTTGCGAGTGTTCAAGCGCGTGCTCCTTCGACGTCCTCGTCCGCTAGCGTACCAGGGTATGCGAAGCCGCCCCCCTTTTCAACGAAAGGGGGGCGGCTGTGGGCAGGATTCAGCGGAAGAGATTGCTGATGCTGTTGACGAGGTTCCCCACCTGCTGGATGCCCTCACCCAGGTTGCTCCCGCCGATCTGGATCGTCGGGCCGCTTCCCGGCCAGGCCAGGCTGCTGGAGGTGCCGTAGACGTTCCCCGAGGTGGGAACGGGCTGAGGGTAGGTCGGGTAGGCCGGCTGCCCCGGATAGGTCGGGAAGGGCGACGGCTGCGGATACGTCTGCTGCGGGATGGTCGGAAAGATCGGAGCCGGTGACGGGGCAGAGGGGGCGGTGCTCTGAGGTCCGGCCGGGGAGGAGGACTTCCGGGTGCTGCCGATGAGGCCCACGATGGTGCCGATGAGCGGGATCGCCGTGTCGATGATCGGGGCGGTTTCCCGCACGAACTTCTGATAGCCCTGGTCCTTGACCACCGGTGTGAGCGACCCCAGCATCGTGGTCAGCGGCCCGACGGCCGGATAACCGTAAGGATTGCTGCCCGGATAGGTGGAGGGGTAGCCTCCCGGATACGTGGAGGGGTAGCCTCCCGGATACGTCGAGGGATAACCGCCGGGATAGGTCGAGGGATAGCCTCCCGGATAGGTCGAGGGCAGGCCGCCCGGGAAGGTGGTGGGGGCCATGCCCGGATACTGGACGGGGCGCGTACCAGGATATCCCGACGAGGCGGGAGGCACGAACGGCGGGGTCGCCGTGGATGGTGCCGGATAGTTCGGGTTGTTCCAGGGCGCCTGCGTCTGGGCCGGCACTTGCGTGCGGCGCGGGTCCGGGATGTAGATCGACGAGGGTTGCGCCTGGTTGACCGGGGAAGGTGCCACCTGGACGGGTGCTCCGCCGCTCGAAACGGGAGGTTGGGGGCGTACCTGGTTGTAGACCTGGCTGAAGCGATCAATGGCATTGGGCATCGGACACCTCCGCGGTGAAGGACGGTACCGATGGTTTATCCACCTCGCCCGGCCCGGATCCGGTAAAGGCAATGTCAACCTTGCGTGAAGCTTGGCTTCAGCCCTTGACGGCTCCGGCTGCCTGGTCGCCCACGAAGTAGCGCTGAAGCCAGCTGAAGACGGCCAGGATGGGCACGATCGTGAGGACCGAACCGGCCGCGATGAGACGCCAGTCGGCGGAAAAAGTACCGGCCAGATTGGCCACGCCGATGCTGAGCGTGAAGTGTGCGGGGTCCTTGAGGACCAGCAGGGGCCAGAGGAAATCGCCCCAGATGGCCACGAAGTCGAAGAGAGCCAGGGTCGCGAGCGACGGTGTCACGAGCGGGAGCGCGACGCGCCAGAAGATCGTGAAGCTGTCGGCCCCGTCGAGGCGGGCCGCCTCCTCGAGTTCGGTCGGGACCGCGAGGAAGGCGTTGCGCATCAGCAGGATCCCGAACGCGTTGACGGCGAAGGGCAGGACCACACCGGGCAGGGTGTCCATGAGTTGCATCTGGCTGATGAGCAGAAACAGGGGAATCAGCAGCACCGGCGCCGGCACCAGCAGCGTCATCGCGAGCAGCGCTTCCACCCAGCCGCGGCCCCGGAACGACATCCGCGCGAGGGGATAGGCTGCCAGGCTCGAGACGACCAGGCTGATGACCATCGACGAGACCGTGACCAGGATGCTGTTGAGCGCATACTGCCCGAGCGGGACGACGCTCGCCACCTCGAGGAAGTTGCCCAGGGTCGGCCGGGTAGGCAGGAGCACCGGCGGATACTGGAAGATATTTTCGGCTCGCCCCTTGAGCGCCGTGGACAGGAGCCACAGGAACGGCCCGACCGTGAAGCACGCCAGGGCCGTCAGGGTCAGCACATGCAGGGTTTTGAGCCAGATTCGCATGTCCTCATTCTAAAGTTCGTGCGCAGCCCTCACAAGGGCGAAGGTTTTCCGGAGATCGTGGGTATAAGGCGATCGATCCGCCGGCCAGCGGATCGTTTCCGCCTGCTGCGTCACGGGTCCTGAAAGGAGACGCTGGAATGGCCAAACTCTCTTTCGATGAAATCGAAGGTCGCTACGGCATCACCTCTCGTGAGATGCGCAACGCCATCCAGGATGGGCATCTCCAGGGGGAGCGCAACCACGGGGCCTGGCTCGTCACCGAGACCAGCCTCAGGCAGGCGATCGACCAGGGGATTCTCAAGAATCGCAAAGGGGCCTCTGTCAGCTGACGCGGTCACGCGAGCCGAGGCGGTCTATAATGGGGTGGCCCGGGGGTCGCCCCCCTTTTTTTGCGTGCGTGCTTGTTCAAGGAGCCTGACTTGCGTCCTGACGTCATTGCCCGGTACCTGGATCACCTCTTCGAGCTCGTCCTCTGGTGGTTGCTGGCCGTCTTGCCCCTGCTGGTCGACGTGGCCAACGTGGATGCCTACCGGACCATCCAGGCCACGCACGCCTCCGTCGGACTCGCGATCGGGCTCGGAGCCTGGGCGATCGCCCGCTGCGCGGAGAACTCGTGGCACGAGGTCCGGGCTGTCGGCTTCCAGGCGCCTCTTGCCTTCCTTGCCCTCTGGACCCTGCTCTCGGCCTTTCGCACGCCGTCCGTTCCCCTCGCGATGCTGTCCTGGTGGAACCTGGTGCTCTACCTCGGGTCCTTCGTGGCGATCGCCCACCTCGTGCCCCGACGTGCGGCCATGACGCATCGCCTGATGGGGGCCCTCACCGTCGGCTTCACCCTGAACGCCGTGCTGGCGCTCCTGCAGTACCAGAGGTTCGCCTTCACGGACCTGCTCTCGGTGCTCCCGCGCTGGAGCTGGCTGGGCAACTACTTTGCCGGCCTCGACGCCCCGGCACGCCTCGGCTCCGCCGCAGGCGTGCTCGGAAACCAGAACGTGCTGGGCGAGTACCTCGTCGGGGCGATCGGGCTGTTCTTCCTCTCGGCCGGAGCAGGTCTGATGCCCCGACGTCCGGTCAAGGTGGAGACCGAAGGTTCCGTCCCTGCCGGACCCGTGGAGCCTGTCCCTGCCTCCGGACCGTTGAGCCATTCCCAGGCTCCGGCGGTGACCACCGATTTTCTCGGCAAGACGCTCCGGGACGAGAAAGGCCAGGTTTCCGG
>JBIIHZ010000305.1:0-3491 GCA_044235265.1 Candidatus Sericytochromatia bacterium | reverse complement strand
CCACGGGGTCGCGACCTCCCGGAATGCCGTGTATCTGGATGATGCGCGGGGTTCGGTCGATCGCCACTTCAAGGAAGAGGATCGCGCCCTGTACGTGCTGTTCGGGACGATTCCCGTTTACCAGCCAAGGCTAGATGACAAGATCTCGCAGTACCTTCGCAAAGGGGTGAAGGTGGCCAATCTCAAGATCGAGACGGCCTGCACCCCGGCGGACGTGCTCATCGGCATCGTCCCCGGACTGTTCGGTATCCTGTTTTCCAGCAGGACCGTCCGGTACGAGGGTGACGTGATGTCCACCGGAAAGGGCGGTACAGGTCGTGACTAGGCTGGCGGCTGGAATCTTCTCGGCGATGCTTCTTGCCGGGTGTTACAACCTGCGGATTTCGCTCCCGGAGGGCGTGGACTCCACCGAACGCTTCGCCCTGAGCACGCTCAAGGGTGCCAACCTCGATCACTTCTCGGAGACGCAGGGAACCACGTACCTCTTCTGGGGAATCGTGTCGCCGGCGCCCGTCGATCCCGAGCAGGTTCTGGCCCCTTACCTCCGCGGTGGCAGCCGGATCAGCAACCTGACGATCTCGTCCCACCACTCGTTCACGGATGCGCTGGTCATGTTCCTGACCCTCGGCATCGTCGATCCTCTGACCATCCGCTACGAGGGGGATGTCGTGGGGGCCGTCGCTCCACGCAGACGCTGAGCGCCCCGGTTCAGAATCCGTATCCCAGGGTGAAGAACCCGCCCCAGGTCTGGATCTGGGGCTGGCGATTGCTGTCCTGGTTCAGGGCCTGACCGTACAGGAGGTTGATGCCGATCTTCGCCCCGCTGTCCGGACGGTACTGATAGCCCAGCGTCACGCGGGGTACGAGGGTCGACACCCGGTTCGCGGCTGCCGTACCATCCGCGACGGAGGCCATCGCCGCACCGACGCCGAGGACCAGTCCCGAGAGGTGAATCTCGGCCGCTCCCCACGGAGCGGTATAGACCGTGGCAGGGTTCCGGGCCTGCTGGGACAGGGACTGGGCAAAGTCGAATCCGCCAGCCAGGTAGATGGTTCCGCCCAGGGAGGCGCGTACGCTGGCCTGCGCCCCCGCGGTCAGGATGCCTGCCTTGGTGCCCTTCGTGCTGAGGATGAGCGGCGACAGGTCGACGTCGGCGAAGAAGAACCTGGGTTCGGCCTTTGCCTTGGCCTTTGCCTTGTAGACTTCCTGGCGGGGGGGCGTCTCACCGGCGTCTTTGTCCTCGCGTGCGACGTCCGTCCGCCGGGGCCTGGGTGTATCGTCGCTCTCCCGGTCGCTGGACGACTCGCTGTCCTGGTCACGAGCCTTTTCCTTGCGCGTGCGGCGAACCTGCCGGACATCGTCCCGATAGAAGACCCACAGTTTCCCGTCGACGTCCTTGAGCGTGATGCCGAGTTCCGACTCGTTGAGGATGGTTCCCCGGTGGATCTGGTTGTCCCGGGTGACGACCGTGTCCGCCAGGGCGGGGGTCATCCAGGCCCAGGTCACGAGCCCCGCGACCGTCCCGGCGATGCGTCTGGCCTGCATCCGTGCTCTCCTCCTCATGTTCGCGTCCCCATCTTACCGCTCGCGTCGCGCCGGTAACAGGACGGGCGTCACGTCGTCCGCGCGTGGGATACTGGGAAAGGAGGCTCCTCGTGACCCAGTCCCCCCTGCATGGCATCACCCTGCGTGCGCGTCCCCTCGGGGAACACGACCGGATCGTCCACCTGTTCACCCGCGAGCGTGGGCTGGTCCGGGCCGCTCTGCGGGGCGCACGCCGCCCTCGCAACACGTGGGGTATCTCGGGCGAGTCGTTCGTCCTGGCTCGCTGGTGGCTGGCCCGCGGCCGGTCCCTGGAGGCCGCCCGACAGGTCGAGGTCCTCGAGGCGCATGCGCCGCTGCGTCTCGACTACGAGCGCCTCATGCTCGCCCTCCATGCCCTCGATGCCCTGCAGTCGACCCTGCTCGAGGAAGAGGCCCATCCGGAGCTGTTCGACCGCCTTCTGGGGGTCCTGAAGGCCTTCGAGCTGGCCCGGCAGCCCCTGCTGGTCGCCGCATGGTTCGAGGTGCATCTCGCTGCAGATCTCGGGTATCGTCCCGAATTCGAGCGTTGCGTCCGATGCGTGGGGGTCGTTCCCGCGGGAGCATGCGGCTTCGATGCCTCGGAAGGGGGAGTGGTCTGTCCCTCGTGCCAGGCCTTCGGCCAGGTTCCCCGGCTCGACGGGACGACCCGGAAACTCCTCGGCCGCCTGCAGGCCGTGGAGCTTCCCGACATCGCCGGGCATGCCCTCTCCCGGGAGCTGGTCGTGCAGGCCCGGCGCGTCATGCACGCCCTCCTGTCGGGCCGGGCCAGGCTGCCCTGGCACGTGCCCCCGGAGCCGGAGGAAGGCCCGTGGATTTCTTCCGGAGCGGGGTATCCTGCCATGGAGGATGAGACGTTCCGGCGGGAAGGTGAACAGGGAGGCTGAGGGTGCGTGACTGGTCCGAGACCTTCTTCCGATCGGCCTCGATCCTGGTGTTCGTGGCGCTGGCCTGGGTGGCCTGGCAACTGGTCGGTTACGTAGGCGACGTGCTGACCATCCTGGTCTCGGCCGCGCTCGTCGCCTACGTGCTCCAGCTCGCCGTCGAACCCCTGGCGAGACGGATGCCCCGGATCGCGGCGGTGGCCATGGTCGTCCTCGGGGCAGCTCTGGTCGTCGTGACCGTCTTTTCCTTCGTGCTACCCCTGGTCGTCCAGCAGGTGCAGATGCTGGCCACCCAGCTGCCCGGGACGCTGGCCCAGATCGAGGCCCGCGAGACCGACCTCCGGGCGTGGCTGGCCACGCATCACATCGCGGTCGATTTTCGCCTCGATACGCTGCTCCTGCCAAGGATACTGGGAATCGGCAACAACCTGGCGAGCAACCTGCCCGGGATCCTGATGGGGTCCTTCTCCGGCTTCTTCTCGCTGGCGATGATCCTCGTCTGCTCGTTCTATTTTCTGAGTGACGGCCGCAAGATGTGGGATGCCCTCGTCGAGTACCTGCCGGCGCGAGCCGCGAAGCAGGCCGGCTATTTCCGGGCCGAACTCGACAGGAGCCTGGGGCGTTACCTGCGCGGGCAGCTCATCAACGCCAGCCTGGTGGTGTTCGCGGCCTCGACGGCCTTCACGATGCTGGGCATGACCTATGGCGTCGTGGCCGGTCTCATCTGGGGTACGGCCGAGATCATTCCCTACTTCGGCCTCTACCTGGGCCTGGGGACGGCGCTCGTGCTGGCCACCCTCCAGGGGGGGGCCGTCGTGGGCAAGATCCTCGTGGCAGGGCTCGTGATCTGGTGGATCAAGGACAACGTCATCGCGCCGCGCGTGATGAGCCATTCCACGGGGCTTCATCCCATCCTCATCATCGTGGCCGTGCTGTGCGGGGGAAAGATGGCCGGTTTCCTGGGGGTCCTGCTCGCGATCCCGGTCGCGGCCGTCATCGTGACGGCCCTGACGTTCTCCCGGAAGC
>JBIIHZ010000306.1:0-3491 GCA_044235265.1 Candidatus Sericytochromatia bacterium | reverse complement strand
GCTCATCTGGATCGCCTGGCGAAGGGGCTCCCCGCGAGTCCCGGGGCGGCCACCGGTGCGATCGTCTTCGATGCGGACGAGGCCGAGAAGCGGGGCCGAGGTGGTCAGGCGGTCCTGCTCGTGCGCATCGAGACCTGCCCGGATGACATCCACGGCATGATCCAGGCCCAGGGCGTCCTGACGTGTCGCGGCGGCATGACCTCGCATGCGGCCGTCGTGGCGCGTGGCATGGGAAAACCGTGCGTCGCGGGTTGCGATGCGCTCGAGATCGATCTGGAGCTGGGGACGTTGACGGTCGAAGGCCGGACCTTCCGCGCGGGGGACATCCTCTCGATCGACGGGGGATCGGGAGAGGTCTTTGCCGGTGCCGTGCCGCTGATCGCGCCCGAACTCACGGAGGACTTCCGGACGCTCATGGACTGGGCCGATTCGATCCGCCGTCTGAAGGTCCGGACCAACTCGGACACTCCGGGTGATTCGGCCAAGGGCCGTGAACTGGGTGCCGAGGGCATCGGGCTCTGTCGCACGGAGCACATGTTCATGCAGGCCGAGCGCTTGCGGGTCATGCAGCGGATGATCCTGGCCGCCTCCAAACAGGAGCGACTGGCGGCCCTCGCGGAATTGCTACCCTTCCAGCGCGAGGATTTCCTGGGTATCTTCCGTGCGATGGAAGGTCTTCCCGTCACCATCCGCCTGCTGGATCCGCCCCTTCACGAGTTTCTCCCGAGCCTGGTGGACCTCGCGACCGAGGTCGCCGTCCTGAAGGCCACGCGTCCGGACGATCCCTCACGTGCCCGCAAGGAAGCCCTGCTCCGGAAGGTGCAGATCCTGCACGAGTCCAACCCCATGATGGGTCTACGGGGATGCCGTCTGGGCCTGATGTATCCCGAGATCAACGAGATGCAGGTCCGGGCCATCATGGAAGCCGCCTGCCAGCTCACCCGCGCAGGTGTGGTCGTGAAGCCCGAGATCATGATCCCGCTCGTCGGTCACGTGAACGAACTGGCCCGGACGCGGGAACAGCTCGAGACGGTCGCCCGCGAGGTCATGGAGCGGACGGACACGACCGTACCGTACCTGTTCGGCACCATGATCGAGGTGCCGCGGGCGGCCCTCACGGCCGACCAGATCGCGCGGGAGGCGTGGTTCTTCTCCTTCGGGACCAACGACCTGACCCAGATGACCTTCGGTTTCAGCCGGGACGATGCCGAGGGCAAGTTCCTGATGATGTATGTCGACGAGCAGATCTTGCCGGCCAATCCCTTCGAGACCCTCGATCGGGACGGAGTCGTGAAGCTGATGAAGATGGCAGTCGCCGCCGGACGCGCCACGCGTCCCGGGCTCAAGCTGGGCATCTGCGGGGAACACGGCGGTGATCCCGCTTCCGTGGCGATCGCCCATGAACTGGGTCTCGATTACGTCAGCTGCTCGCCCTTCCGGGTTCCCATCGCCCGGCTGGCTGCGGCTCAGGCAGCGATCGCCACGCCACGGCCTTGATGGTCCGGTCACTTTGACCCGGTTCCGCGCCAGGCATGTGGAAGCTGCGAGACCCCATCGAACCCTGCTGTGCCCACGGTTGCCGATGCCTCACGTTGGAATGGTCCACCCGTTCCAGTGTCCTGCTTTCTGGTCCTGGATGGGTCAGCCATGCTGATTCAAGCAAATGGAAGCAAGGCACCTGTTCAGGTCGGGATCGGTCCGGGTGAGCTGGCCTCCCGTGCGCCTCAGGGGGAGGGTCCGAGAGGCGAGGCCAGGACACCGGCCATCCGTTCGATGGTCGCCTGGACCTCGGTCACGATGAAGTCGGGTTCGATGACCCTGGCCTGCATGCCGTAGGAGAGGACTTTCCTGACGGCGCGCAGGGGGATCGTCTCGGTGATGGCCACGAGGCGGCTGCCATCGGGTGCCTCATCGAGAACCCGGATCCGGCGCGGTACTTTCCGGAAGGCTGCTGCCATGGATGAAGAAAGCCACAACCGATACTCGAAGGCCGGAACCTCTTCGAACGAGGTGGGGGTCTCCAGCACCTCGACGGCGGGGCTCGTCGGCGTGTCATGGAAGCGATCGAGCCGGAACTCCCGGTTTCGATGCCAGGGGGTGCTTCCCTCGGCCTTCGGGCAATGGGCCTGCAGGTACAGGTAGCCCTCGCTCCACGTGAGCCTGGCACGATCCACCAGGTAGGTCCGAGGTTCGCGGTTCAGGGGGCGATACGTCAACCGCATCATCCGCCCGGTCCGGATACCGTGCTGGAGGCCCTCCAGGACCCGCGGATCGTAAGATGGATCCCCGGTTTTCAGGAGCTGTCCCGTGTAGGGGGGCTCGAGACCTTGCCGGACATGAACCGGGATCCGGTCGAACAGCGAGCGCAGTCGCTCCACTTCCGGCAGGCGGAGATCCTCGAAGAGCGCCACGGCCGCCTGCAGCGCGGAGGCCTCGGCGGGCGTGGCGAAGAGGTCGAGCTTCGGGAGATCCAGATCATAAGCCTGGCGAGACCGCTTGGCCCCGTCCTCGAGAGGCCCGAAACCGATGCCGTACTTCCGGAGAGCCTTGATATCCGCCGAGATGGAGGCCTCGGAGAGTGGACTTGTCTCGTCCGCACCGAGAGCCTGCAGTCGCTCGAGGACCTCGCTCCGGAAGAGTGGGCCCTCGAGCAACAGCTTGATGAGATTCCAGCGTCGGACGAAGGCGTCCATGCCTCACTGCTGCGCGAACCAGACGTCCTCGCTGACGCGGGTCTGGCCGTTCTGAACGAAGGAGGAGCGCATGAGGTCCTCTCCACGCTCGTTCTTCTCGAGTTGCATCCTGACGGAGATCTCGGTGACCCCCAGTTCCCGGAGGCTCCGGAGTTCACCACCGCCCACGCGGGCATCACCGTTGTCGACCCATACCTTGAGGCCATCGAGTTCGGTCCCGGTGAGTTTCCCGTCGCCATCCCGATCGAGCTGCTTCAGCTTGTCGTAACCGTTGCCGAACTTGCCGCCCTCATCGCCGAAGAGCCGCTTACCGTCGATCTCTCCGTTTCCGTTCATGGCTGCCGTGGCGCCGCCATCCCGGTCGTCGACGAGCATGCCGTCGCTGCCCTTCATCCACTCGATCTGGTCCTTCTTGCCATCTCCGTCGATGTCGAAGGAGACGGTCTTGCCGACCTGGCCATCGATGCGGTTCTTGGCCGTGGAGACCCCGGTGGTCCCGAGCTTGCCATCGCCATCGAGGTCCAGCATGACCGGAGACCGGGTTTCCTGGGCCTTCTTGTAGTAGCTCTGGGCAGTCTTGGTATCCCCTGCTGACAGGGCATCGTAAGCTTTGTGCAGCATGGTCCCACCCACGGGGCCGACCTTTTTGGTCGGTTCGGTGTTCAGACCCTGGCCTTTGAACTTACCAAACTCGCCTTCCAGGGCAGACATCTGCTCCTTGGTCATCGGCTTGATCTTCCCGAGCATGTAATTGGACAGCATGGTCATGGGGTCAGGCAACTTGCTGGTCCCGAGCTT
>JBIIHZ010000304.1:0-3501 GCA_044235265.1 Candidatus Sericytochromatia bacterium | reverse complement strand
TACGTTCCAAGTTCAATCGTGACATCTCTCACGGGATGCGCCGGCTCCTTACGGAACAATGGAAATGCGTCTGCCCAGAAAGGATCCATGCCCGTGTCTGAAACCAGCCGTTCCCGCTTCAATCCACTGGACACCGTGATCGTGGCCGCACTTCTGGTCGGCCTGCTGGGCTTCGGTCTGTCCCGTGCGGGGCTGGCCGGGGTCGATCAGAAGCGGACGGGATTCGTCACCGCGCGGTTCGACCTGTTCATCCGGGGCGGGATCGCCGATCCGTCCATGTTCAAGGTCGGTGATCGCACCTTCATCACGATCCGGAACCAGCCTTACGCCGCCATTCCCATCGTCGGAGTGAAGATCAATTCCCGGAAGGTGACGCTCTGGACACCCCAGGGTGCCCGCGCCGTCGACGATCTGGCCGAACCTTACAGCAAGGATGTCGTGCTGACCCTCGAGGATCGAGCCGAGCAGACCGATGACGGCATCGTCCTGGGCGGCAACAAGATCAAGGTCGGCGTGCCCATCGATATCGAGGGGGCGCGGTACCGGCTCCGGGGCTCGATCGTGGACCTGCGGGTGTCGGAAGTCAGCGCCCGATGATCGCGGACTCCGGTCTCCGCTCTTTTGCCTGGCGCGACGCCCTGCGTGAGAGTCGCCTCATCTCGAGCTGGGGTGGGCTCGTGGGGCGCCTCCGCTCCTTCCTCGCTCCCTGGCTGGGGACCTCGTTTCTGGCCCGCCACGCGGATACCTGGCTCGTCTGGGCTGGCATGCTCCTGGCCTTTGCGTTGCCCGTGGTCGGGACCGGGACGGCCGCGTTGCTCACCTGGGTTTTCTTCGCAGCGGCCGTCTGGCACGGTCTCGTCAGGCCCGGGGGCGCTGACGCCGGGGCGCCGCGCCCCTTCGACGTGCTCGTCCTCCTCGGTATCCTGGTTTCCTTCATCGCCGTCGTGGCCAGCCCCTACCTTGGCCCGAGCCTGAAAGGCTTCGCCAAGGGCGTCGTCTACTGGGCCGGCTTCGTGGCCTGGCGTCGGATGGTCGGTTCGGTACCCGGCGGCGGGCGTGCGTTCCTGGTCGCTCTGTTCGCGGGGGCGCTGATCCAGGGCGTTTACGGGATTTATCAGTGGACCATCCATGTGCCCCCGCTCGCTCTCTGGGACGATGCGGATGCCGAGGTCCAGTTGACGCGCGTGTACGGGTCGCTCCGGAATCCCAACCTGTTGAGTGGATACCTGCTCCCCATCATGCCCCTGGCGATCGCCGGCGCGCTGTCACGCGGCCAAGTCGCGTTCAGGGCCACGGCGGCTCTCACGGCTCTCGCGGGCTCGGCCTGCCTGTATTTCACGTACTCGCGCGGGGCCTTTCTGGGCCTGTTCGCCGCCCTCGGGGTGATGGCCCTCGTGGCGGGCCAGCGCTGGCTGGGGCGTGCGGGACGTCGCGGTTGGGTGATCGTGGCCGTGGGGACCGTCCTGGGTGGCCTGCTCGCCTGGTTCGCGATCCAGCACGCGCCCGGTCTGCAGGAGCGTCTGGCCTCGATAACGGCCACCCGTACCCACTCCTCGAACTCGTTCCGGATGAACGTTTGGATCGGCGTGATCCAGATGTTGCGAGATTCCTGGTGGTTCGGGGTGGGCGTTGGAAACGAGGCCTTTCGCAAGGCCTATGCGCTGTACATGGTGACGGGGTTCGAGGCCCTGGGAGCCTACAACATCTTCCTCGAGGAGGCGGTCGAGAAGGGGGTGCTGGGCCTGGTCGTGTTCCTCGGACTTTTTGCAGGGGCATTCATCCAGCTGGGACGCCACATCCGTCGCACTGGCGCCTGGGTGGCGGCTGCCGGTATCATGGCGGCTCTCACGGGGATAGCCATCCATGGTCTGGTCGACACCGTGTTCTACCGTCCTGCCGTGCAGCTGGTCTTCTGGGCCTTGCTGGCCTGCGCCAGCCATCCGGCCTCCCTGGAGCGAGGTGAAGCGTGAGTCAAATCCCACTCGATGCGGGTATCCAGCGAATCCTGGTCGTGAATTTCGGTGGGATCGGGGATGAGTTGCTCTTCTTCCCCGTGATCCAGAGCTTGCGGGAAGCCTATCCCTCCAGCCATATCACGGCCCTCGTCGAGCCCCGCTGTCAGGGCATCATGGCGTTCAATCCAGCCGTGGACGAGGTCTTGACGCTCGAGGTCAAGGCCAGGCGGTCCATGGGCGAGTTCCTGCGAACCGTGCTCGAGTTGCGCAAGCGCCGTTTCGATCTGGCGATCGCTTCCGGGCGTTCGCCCGTCATGCCCCTGATGCTCCTGATGGCCGGGGCCCGCTTCCGGGTCGGTTATGACGCCAGCCGGCTCGCCTGGACCCTGACGGAGCGCGTACCGCTCAACTCGCAACAGTACGCCGGTCAGATGTACTACGACCTGGTTCGCCCGTGGATCGGCATTCCGTTCCGGCTGCCCCAGGTGGCGCTCCAGGCAGCCGATCGCGAGTGGGCAAGGGCGTTCCTCGGTGAGCACGGGGTTTCTGCCGACGAGCCCCTCGTCGTCTTCCACCCCGGGACGAGCCAGGTGGCGCTCCGCAAGGGGATCATCAAGACCTGGGAAGCGTCCAGGTGGGCGGAACTCGCCCGCCGGCTGAGCGCCCAGGGAACCCGACTCGTGCTGGCCGGGGGGCCGGATGACGGTGAGGCCGTTGCGGCCATCCAGCAGCATCTCGAGGTCCCGATGATCGTGGCCCACGGCAAGACGCGGTCCCTCGGGCAGATGGCTGCGCTGCTCGCCGAGGCCTCCGTGCTCGTCTCGGTGGATTCTGCGCCCCTGCACCTCGGGGTGGCGGTCGGGACTCCCACGGTGGCCATCTTCGGCCCCACCGACCCCTCGAAGCTGCTTCCGGGAGGGACCCCTCACCAGGCGGTCCATGTCTCCCAGCTCTCGTGCCGCCCGTGCCTGTGGGATCGGCGTGCGACCTCATGCGAGGCCCTGTCGTGCCTGACAGACCTCGGGGTCGATCCGGTCGAGCATGCCGTGTGGCGCGTCCTGCCGACAAGGAATGCCCATGGCCTCTGAACGCGATCCCCGTGAAGCCCTGCCCGTCTGGCTCTCGCTGGACGAATGTGACCGTCGATTCGGTCCCCCTCCGGTGCTCGATGCTCGCGTTCGCGAGCAGATCCTCGCCTGGATCGACCGGTCAGAGGACGTTCAGGCGGAACTCGAATCGGTCTTCGACGTCGCCTTCGGTGGGGATGACGAGGATCTGGAGTTGCTCGATGGCATCGTCGATGGCATGCTCGAAAGCGAGCCTCCGTCGGAAGAGCAACTCGCGAGCATGGCCTTCGACTGGGGTCTCTGGCTCGGTGAATGGTTCCGGGCTGCCGTGGGGGGGGACTGGGCGGCATACGAGGCTTCCGAGCATGTCTGCATCCGTTTCGCCCATGCGGGGCGGGCTTTTTTCCCCGTACACGCCATCCTGCTGCGCTTTGCGTCTCCTCGGGACGTGCGTCTCGTGACCCTCGTCGAGGGCGTGA
>JBIIHZ010000303.1:0-3519 GCA_044235265.1 Candidatus Sericytochromatia bacterium | reverse complement strand
GCAAGCTTGCCGCTGTCGCTCTTGATGGAGGCTTCGAGGC
This sequence comes from Candidatus Sericytochromatia bacterium, assembly GCA_044235265.1. Classification (GTDB taxonomy): domain Bacteria; phylum Cyanobacteriota; class Sericytochromatia; order S15B-MN24; family UBA4093; genus JAYKJE01. Next base: position 3,479 of record JBIIHZ010000303.1, on the reverse strand, counting down.
CCTGGATCCGCTTCTGGAGACCCTCGTTGGCCGTCCGCAGCTCCCCGATCCTGCCGTCATTGGCGGCCTGCTTCTCGTTCAGCGAAACCACTTCGGAACCGATGGCCTTGACCCGGGCACCGGCGGCATCGAAGCTCTCGATGAACTTCTTGTCGTCCTCGGTGAGGACTTCGGGATCGAGCGATTTGAGCGCATCGGCCAGGGGCCCCTCTTCCGCGATCTGCCTGAGCAGTCCCTGCCGCTCCTTGCCAAGCCCCTGTTCCTGGGCAAACAGCTTCGCGTTTTCGGCCACGAGGTTTCCGATGGACTTCTCGTTGCCCTCGAGGCTCTTCCGGGCCCCCGCCATCTCCGCCTTGAGACCATCGATGGCTGCCTTCAGTGCCCCGACCTCCTTGCCGAGGCGATCGGCGTCGGACTTCACCTGATCCCGCTGAGACACGAGGTCGGTCAGCTTGCTCTTGGCCGTATCGAGCTGTCCCTTGACGGTCCCGATCTCCTTGTCGAGGCGCTCGACCTGGGCCTCACCGAGTCGGACATCCTGGACCTCGGTCCCCCGTGCCTGCCGGACTGCGGTCTTGCGCTGGTCCTGCAGACCGGTGAGCTGATCACCCAGCTTCTTCACCTCGGCCGTCTGGGCGGCGATCTGTCCATCGAGAGCCTTGCCGGCCTTGTCGAGCTCGGCAAGCCGCGTGTTCACGTTCGAGAGCTGTCCCTCGAGTCCCTTGATGTCCCCCTCGGCCGCCTTGATGGAGGCATTCAGGCCGTTGACCTTCGTATCGTTGTCACGGAGGGTCTGCTGGTTCTTGACGATCGAGGCCTGGTTGGCGTCCTGCTTCTGGTTGAGCTGGGTGATGTCGTTCGTCAGGCCCGTGATGGCGCCGGCCCGCTTGTCGTAGGCGGCGATGAAGGTCTTGTCACTGTCAGCCAGCGAGGCCGGCTCGAGGGCCTTCAGGGCATCGTACAGAGGCCGGTCTGCCGCCTGCTCCCCGAGGAGCTTGCGCCGCTCGGCACCTTTGGCCTGCTCCTGGGTGAACAGCTTCTTGTTTTCGGCCTCGAACCCCGCGTTCTGCTTGCGGAGCTGCCCCGAGTTTTCACCGAGGCTCGCGATGTCCTTGCGCGCCTTCTCGATCGCCTTCTTCTGGTCGGCAATCGAATCCTTCAAGCGGATCTGCGTGATCTGGAGCCCGGACGATTTCCCGAATTCTTCCACCTTCTTGTTGAGCAAGGATTCCAGCTTGGATTCACCGGCGAGCTTGTCACTCTGGGCTTTTCCGATCTGCCCGTCCAGCTTGCCGATCTCGGTGAGAGCCTTCCGATGGCCGGCATCCACCTTGCCATCCGGCGTGTCGTCCGCCTTCTCTGCCAGGATGACCTTGCGCTCTTCCTGCAGGGCCTGGATGGATTTCTTCTGATCGGCGATCTGCGACTGGAGACGGGTGGCAACGGACTTCGTGTTGACGGGAGCCCGACCCGCACCGAGCCTGAAGCCACGGGTCAGTGCATGTTGCAGCGACTTCAGAGCCGCTTCATCTCGACCCACGGCTCCTTGCGCGCTCTGGATCCGGCTGTCGAGATCCCGGATACGCTCGGGGAGAGCGTCGAACCGTCCCAGCGCCTTCAACCGGGCAGCGGCCTGCTGAGCCGTCCGGGCAGCATCCCTGGCCGCCTTTTGCGAGGCCGCGTTGCCGGGTGCTGCAGCGCCAGGCTGCGGAAGTGCGGATGGTGCAGTCGGTTTCAGGGGGCCGGTGCTTCCCGGTGCAGGTGTCCCGGTGTTGCGAATGGTCGACATGATCCAATCTCCTCTGACAGTTCCACGACGCGCCTTTCAGCGATCGCGACAGGGGCCGTGTCGCCTATATTCCGCCCTGGGTCGGTGCACTGAACTCCCGGCAACCACTTTTCACGATCATTTATCGCCTTTAACGGGCAGCTAAAACTTGCAGCGTGGCCGGCCATCCGGGCGGTTGCCGCCCCCGGAGGCGGCCGCTAGAATGACCCACGGACGCTTCTGCGGCCCACCGATGTCCATCACGAAGGAGTGAGGATCCATGAACGTGCCGCTCGATCACGCCCCCGAACTGCGAGCCCTGCTGGCCGGAGAATCCCGTATCCCGCTCAGGGCACCGAGAGGACCACAGCTCTCGTGTCGTGGCTGGGTCCAGGAAGCGGCCCTGCGCATGCTGCTCAACAACCTCGATCCTGAGGTGGCCGAGCACCCCGAGGAACTCGTCGTGTACGGGGGAACGGGTCGCGCGGCCCGGAGCTGGGAGGCGTTGCGCGCGATCGTCCGCACCCTGATGACGCTCGGGGACGAGGAGACGCTGCTGATCCAGTCGGGCAAACCCGTCGGGGTCTTCCGGACCACCTCCGATGCGCCGCGCGTGCTGATCGCCAACTCCAACCTGGTACCGAACTGGGCCGACTGGGAGACGTTCCGGCGCCTCGAGGCCGAGGGCCTCACGATGTTCGGCCAGATGACGGCCGGTTCCTGGATCTACATCGGGACGCAGGGCATCCTGCAGGGGACGTACGAGACCTTCGCAGCCGTCGCACGGCAGCACTTCGGCGGAACGCTCGCCGGTCGCATGGTCGTCACGGCCGGGCTGGGTGGGATGGGGGGTGCACAGCCTCTCGCCGTGACCATGAACGACGGGGTCATGCTGGCCATCGAGATCGATCCCACGCGCATCGCGCGACGCATCGAGAAGGGTTACTGTCAGATCGTCGCCGAGACCCTCGACGAGGCCCTCGCCCATGCCCGCGCCGCCCTCGAGGCACGCGAGCCGCGGAGCATCGCGTTGCTGGGCAATGCCGCCGAGATCCTGCCCGAGATGGTGCGCCGGGGCCTCGTGCCGGACGTCGTCACGGACCAGACCTCGGCGCACGATCCGCTCACGGGCTACATCCCGCTCGGTCATACGCTCGAGTCCGCGGCCCGTCTGCGGGCCGAGGATCCCGGCCGGTACCTGCAACTCGCCGGGGAAAGCATGGCCGTCCACGTGCGGGCCATGCGGGCCCTTCAGGACCGCGGAGCCGTCGTCTTCGACTACGGGAACAACCTGCGCCAGGTGGCCCTGGAGCACGGGGTCTCGGATGCCTTCGGGTATCCGGGGTTCGTGCCGGCGTACATCCGACCCCTCTTCTGCGAGGGGAAGGGACCTTTCCGCTGGGCCGCGCTGTCCGGGGACCCGGCCGACATCCATCGCATCGACGAGCTCATCCTGCGCGAGTTCTGCGACGACGACCCGGGTCTGGAGCGCTGGATCCGGCTCGCCCGCGACCAGGTCCATTTCCAGGGACTGCCCGCTCGCATCTGCTGGGTCGGCTACGGCAAGCGAGCGCGCCTCGGAAAGCGTATCAACGACCTGGTGGCGGCCGGGGTCGTCTCGGCTCCCGTCGTGATCGGTCGCGACCACCTCGACTGCGGCTCCGTGGCCTCTCCCAATCGCGAGACGGAAGCCATGAAGGATGGCTCGGAT
>JBIIHZ010000302.1:0-3527 GCA_044235265.1 Candidatus Sericytochromatia bacterium | reverse complement strand
AGATCAACCAGGTCCACGATCTTCGCCTCGTGCTCGAGCTGGCCATGGACCTGATCATCGACATCGTCGGGGCGGAGCGCGGCTTCCTGCTGCTGTACCAGGGAAACCAGCTCCAGGTCTCCGAGATGCGGAACATCCACCCGCAAGAAGGGGACGACGACTGGCTCATCAGCCGCTCGATCGCGGACGAGGTGTTCCATACCGAGCAGCCCATCGTCCTGCAGGATGCGCTGTCGGATCGTCGGTTCCAGCACAGCGAGTCCATCCAGGCCCTGAATCTCCGGACCGTGCTGTGCGTCCCCCTCAAGATCCGCAATCAGGTGGTGGGAGCGCTCTACGTCGATCGCCGCACCATCGGGACGGGGTTCTCAGAAGGTGATCTCGACGTCGTCGTCTCGCTGGCGACCCTCTCGGCCACGGCGATCGACAATGCGAATCTCTATCACGAGCTCGAGACGAAGAGCCACCAGATGGAGGCCCTCAACAACCTGGCCCGCGTGCTCGCGACCACCCATCTGCTCGAGGACGTGATGAGCGTGGCCGTCCAGATGACGCTGGAGGTCGCTCGCGCCGAGCGCTGCTACCTGCTGCTATGGGAACAGGACGAGCTGGTCTGCCGGGCCATGTCCAACCGGGACGGCTCGAGTCCCGAGGGGGAAGCCGAGGTCTCCGAACCCGTCTGCGCGCGGGTGCTCGAGACGGGTGAGCCGCTCCTGCTCGAAAGCGTCCCCGCCCCCTTCACCGCGGAAGGGGAAGAAGGCGCGATGCGCCAGGTCATGTGCGTCCCCCTGGTGGCCAAGCAGCGCCTGCTGGGCCTCATCTACGTGGATTCGGACCTGTCGGGCCACCTGTTCCACGACAAGGACCTGACGCTGCTGGAGGCCATCTCGCATCACGTATCCGTCGCGATCGAGAATGCCCACCTGTATGCCCAGCTCTCGACGCGAGCGAGTGAGCTCGAGACCCTCGTGGAACTGTACGAGGAAGCCAACATGCGGGCGAGCTCGGATGCCCTGACGGGTCTCCAGAACCGACGCTTCTTCCTCGACCAGCTCGATCGCAGCTTCGCTCAGGCCAAGCGGCATCGCCGTCATCTCAGCCTGCTGATGATCGACATCGATCATTTCAAGAGCTTCAACGATACCTACGGTCACACGATGGGAGACCAGGTCCTGGTCGGCGTTTCCCAGGCGCTAGGTCTGGCCGTCCGGCTGGCGGACGTGGTGGCCCGGTACGGGGGTGAGGAGTTCATCGTCGCGCTTCCCGACACCGACCTGGAAGGGGCGGTGACGGTGGCAGAGCGCATGCGGGAGTCCGTGATGGAGCTGAGCCTGGCGGACGAGCTCGGACAGCCGTTGCGAAACATCACCATCTCGATCGGTGTGAGCTCGCTGCGTCTCGAGGACGAGCGAACGGCGGAGCTGATCGAGCGGGCAGACCTCGGGCTTTACGAGGCCAAGTCGCGCGGCCGCAACCAGGTCCACGCGCTCAGCGACTGAGTCCGGTGAACGTTGCCGCTCACCACAGGCGCGAGTTGAGGACCTTCCAGAGTTCGTCGAGGGCGGTCCTCAGACGTCGAGAGACCTGCATCTGGGAGATGCCGAGATGTCTGGCAATCTCGGTCTGGGTGAGGTCCTGATAAAAGGCGAAGTCGATGACCTCGCGGGAGACCGCCCGCAGGGACACCATCGCCTGAGCCAGCATCAGCCGATCTTCCTCGGCCATCTCGAACGAACGGTAGCGCGCATCGACGAGCTGGTAACGGGGTCGAGCACCTTCCCCATCTTCCTCGATCGTCTCGTCGAGAGACACCGCCTGCCGGGTCCGTTCTGCCTGGAGAAAGGCCTCGAGACGGGCCTCGTCGAAGCCCGTCTCGGACGACAGCGAGCCGGTGTCGACGCGGTTTCCTGACTGCTCCAGCCGGTGGGTGGCGGCGTGTACCGCCCCGCGCATGTCCACGAGCTCCCGGGGCATCCGGACGGGATGCAGGCGATCCCGGAGGTAATGAAGGACCTCGCCCGCCACCAGCGTACTGGCATAGGCCCGGAAACTGCGTCCCTTTCGTGGCTGATACCGCTCGACCGCGAGCATGAGACCGATTGTGCCGACCTGGAGCAGGTCCGCTTCATGGCCGGGATATCTCCGGATCTGGGACGAGATGACGGGTCGGACGAGCGGTAGGTACGCTTCCACCAGAGCATTCCGGACCCCGGGATCACGGGATTCGATGAAACGATCCCACAGGGCTTGCAAGGACTCATCCCGGGGGTCGGACACGATGGTTGGACCTTCCCGCGGGACGTGCATCCCGGGACTTCCCCTAGTGATGATCCGAGGGGCTCTGACCTTCCCTGTAAATTCCGAGAGCCGTGCTGCCCACCCAGCCGGTCACGATGAAGAAGATGGAGATCATGAACCAGAAATAGGTCCAGTTGTTCACGTTGAATCACTCCTTGTCACGGGTCGTGAACCCAGCATAGCAAGTCTCCCGGATGGAGACCACCTGCTACTTGATGGCGTTCATGATCGTGAAGACGGGCAGGTACATCCCCATGACGATGGAACCGACGAGCACGGCCACCCCGACCATCATCAGGGGCTCGATGAGAGAGGCCAGCGCCTGGATAGAGACCTGGGCCTCCTCATCATAGAAATCGGCCACCTTCTCCAGCATGGCATCGACCTGACCCGTCTCCTCGCCGACCGAGATCATCTGCGTGACCATCGAGGGGAAGACGCCCGACTTCATCAGGGGGGGAGCGATGCCGTCGCCCTCGCGGACGGCCTGTCGCACGTCCTCGAGCGCCCCCGAGACGACCATGTTGCCGGACGAATCTCGCACGATCTCGAGGGCCGCGAGCAGGGGAACACCCGACTTGAGGAGGGTTCCGAGCGTGCGCGTGAAGCGCGCGACGGCCACCTTCTGGGCCACCGGACCGATGATGGGCACCTTCAGGATGTAGCGATCGATGAAGTGCTTGCCCCAGTCCGTGGCGGCCCAGCGCCGGAACAGGACGACCGTGCCACCGATCATCAGGAAAAGGCCGATCCCGAGAGGTCCCCTGAGGGTGTTCGAGAGATCGATGAGAAACTGCGTGTATGCGGGAAGCTTCGCGTTCATCGATTCGAACATCTTGGCGAAGATGGGCAAGAGGAACACGAGCATCGCCACGAAGACGGCCACGGCCACGAAGGCGACGACGAGCGGCATCGTCATCGCCCCCTTGACCTCACCCTGTAGCTTCGCGCTGGCCTCGAGGAAGCCCGCGACCCGCAGCAGGACCGCATCGAGCACACCGCCCGCCTCCCCGGCCCTCACCATGCCGACGTAGAGCTTGTCGAAGATGGTGGGATGCTTGGCCATCGAATCCGCCAGGGAGGCCCCCCCCTCGACTCGCGTTCGCATGTCGTTGATGACGCGACGCAACGCCGGATTACGGGCCTGCTCGCTCAGGATCGTGAGCGCCCGGACGAGGGCGACACCCGAATTGATCATGGTGGAGAACTGACGGGTGAAGATGGTCAGT
>JBIIHZ010000301.1:0-3538 GCA_044235265.1 Candidatus Sericytochromatia bacterium | reverse complement strand
CTGCCAGTTGGCCCGCGCGTCGTTCCAGCCGCGCTGGTAGGCGTCACCTGCCGCGATGCCCGCATCGTCGCGGCTGTTGCGACCGCTGTCTTCTCCGCGTCGGAAGGCTGCCGTCGTTTCCTGGAGGGACTGGGCCTTCAGGGCCAGGAGTTGCTCGATCAGGCTCTCGAAGGTGACGTGGCCGGTCGGGCGGTACAGGTTCTGGCGCAGGTCCTCGAGCGCGGCCTTGCGCCGTTCGAGGCGCTCTCGCCGGTCCTGTTCCGCCTGGTCGATGATGTCCTTGAACGGGGCGAGTTGCTTCGGCGTGAGCCCCGTCAGGCGCTTCACGGCCGCGACCGTGATCGCCTCGTCACCGGCCTCGGCGAGCGTGCCGAGCGCCTCGTGCAGGCGCGAATCGGGGCTCTTCGGGGCCTCCTCTCCCAGGCCGGGAAGGGGAGGGATGATCGTGCGAATTTCCTGCATGGTGAGCTCCTCGAAGGACACCCGACCAGCTTATCGCGTGGGACGTTCGGGTGCCGTCATGGAGGTCACAGCTCCGGCCTCGCGCGGCTCGGGGATCCGGAGTTTCCAGGCAGCCACGCCCATCAGGGTGAAGCCCGTGGCCCCCAGGGCCAGCCAGCCGGTACCGGGCGCGACGCTCTCCACCAGGCGTTCGAGACCCAGCAGGAAGGTGGTCAGTCCCGTGCTGACCAGGACGCCGCCGAACAGCCCCTTGGTGAAGATCGAGTTCAACTCGCGGCGGGCGAGCGACTTGACCATGGCCTCGATGCCGGGGGCACTCGCTGCCCGCACCCGGTCCTCGATGATGCTCCGGACATCGAACATCTGGGCCAGGCGAGGCGCCTCGCGCTGGGCCCAGGCCAGGACCTGGGTCTCGATGAAGGCGTGGAGCCGGGCGGACCGTTCGCGCCCGAGGCGGTCTTCCAGACGTCCGATCGGCTGGTCGAGCAGCAGGCTGGCCCAGCTCGAGAGACCCCGGGCGAAGGTCCCACGCAGCGTGCCTTCCTGGACGAGATCGAGGGCGTGGTCGACCAGCTCCCGCACGGGGCCCTCGCGACCGGCTCGCTCCGGGTCCGACAGGAGGTCCGATTCCCAGATGGAAGGGAGCAGGTCCTGCAACGTCGCCTCGCGCAGTCGCAGCCACAGCAAGCCGATTCCCCGGCGCAGGGAGGCCTGGGTCGTCTCGTTGCCCCATGCCTGGTTCACGAAGGCGCGCAGGTCATCCCGGAGGTCAGCCGGGATCGCCCGGATGCGTTCCCCGATGGGACGCATCAGCAGGTCGTCCAGGAACTGCGACAACCGGTTCTCGAGGCCGTCCCGGACGTTCGGATCGTTCAGTCGTTCCCGGAAGCGCTGGACCTGCTCGGGCAGGACCTCGAGGATCTTGCGCCGGTAGAGGGCCTTGTTGTCGCGGTAGGTGGTCCGGATGAACCAGCCGACGATCTCCCCCAGGAAGCCCTGGCGGGGCAGGTCTTCGATGAAGTGGTCGACCGCGTCCAGGACGTAGCGGTCCAGGAACTGGACGGTCTCGTCACGGCGAAGCGTCTCTTCGAGGGCCGAGAACCACGACGGGATGCGGCTTCTGGCCTCGACCCGGAGCGTCCTTTCGGCCTCGGGAGTCAGGAGGTCCCGGGGGGCGCCGAGCTGTCCGAGCCAGCTCTCGAGCGTGCGCGCCAGAAGGTCGGGCTGGCCCCCCAGGCGCGTCAATTGCGCGTCCGAGAACCGCTCGAGCGCGACGAAGACGTCGTCCGACACGAGCTCGTCGAGGCGGCGATCGCCGTGCTCCGCGAGGAAACGCGCCAGCCAGCTCGCGAGGGCGGCCCGGATCTCGGGCCGTCGGGCCTGCACCGCGAGGGCTTCACCCAGGCCGTTGCCGAGCCCGTCCAGCTCGAGGTCGAGGACCGAGCTGCCGGACCCGAGTTCCCCGAGCAGAACCCGGATCGAGGGCAGGTCCCGGGTCATGGCCTCGTCCACCGCGGACCGGATGTGGCCGCGCAGTCGACCCGCGAGTTCCTCACCGGTGATGAAGCGGGTCAGGGCTTCCTCGGACAGGAGGCGGTTGCTGATGGCATTCGCGACCTGGTGGGCGAGGGCGTCCTGGCGCGCGGGCAGGACGCCGTGCAGCGTCATCGGGCCGAGCTTCACCGGGCGATAGGGCCGGAAGAGCAGCTGGACGGCCCCGTAGTCCACCAGGCGCCCCGTGAGGCCCCCGATGATCACGGCCAGCAGTGCGTCGTGCCAGGGAATTCCGTTCATCATGGCCTACATGGTAGAGCCGCGCGGGGACTCGCGCGAGGGGGTCATCGCGTGAAGGCGACGGGCATCCTCCGTCGCAGTTCCCGGCGGCGGGTAGCCGGGCCGCTGCCCTCCTCCTCGAGCAAGGTGACGTATTCCCGGTAAGCCTCGAGATGCGGGGCGAACAGGTCCGACATGGCCCCCTCGAGGCGATTGAGGAACGTCCGGCTGGCTTCCGATTCGGCCAGCCGCCGGAACAGGCGCTTGCCCCAGCCCGTCCGGCCGATCTTGGGGCGCCGCGAGAAGATGTTGCGGACGCGTTCCAGGCGGGCCGGCGCATAGAGCAGACCGCAGCGCTGCAGGTACCGCAGGTCGTTCGCCATCTCCCCCGATTCGGCGTACCGCGCAGGCAGGACCTCGGCCAGGAAGGGCTCGAGCGAGGGCTGGCGGATGAGCCCGGCGATCGCCTCGCGGCCGTCCAGGTACAGCCTCGGATCGCCCACGGCCGCCTCGAGCAGGGCCAGGGCCGAGTAGCAGGTCAGGAAGAGCAGGACGAGGCGCGAGCGTCCGCGGGCCACCTGCTCGTCGAGCAGTTCGAGGGCGATCGTCTCGAGGGCCATCAGCAGACCGAAGGTGAGGCGGTCGCCCTCCCAGTGCTGCTCCAGGGCCCGGTAGGCCCGGCTGGGTTCCATGCCGGGATCGACCTTCTGGTAACGCTCTACCCAGCGCGGGAAACGGGCTTCATCCGCCTCGAGGTCACAGTCGCTGGGCGCGTAGACCCGCAGGCCGACGCCTTCCAGCGAGGCGTCCACCAGGCCCTGGATGGGGTTCAGTTCCGTCAGGCGGCCGTGCCAGGGGGCATGCGGTCCGCGTTCGATGGCCAGCGGAGAGACGGGCGGGCTGATCGAGATGCGGTCGATCAGGTACGGCGTGGAGGTTTCCGCCGTCAGGCGGTCCTGGAGGCGCTGCGCGAGACTTTCGCCGGGGGCCTGGAGCGACCGCAGGGCGAACCGGGCCAGCGGGCTCAGCAGCGGGAAGTCCAGGATGGCCAGTTCCCGGTAGGGGCGCTGCCCCGCGACCATCGCATGCAGGTCTGCCCACCGGCGGGGGGCATGCTGGCGCAGGAACTGCTCGAGGTCGCTGTCCGTCCCCGAGTTGACGATCGTGTCGAAGGTCGCCTTGCGAGCGTCGTCGGCCTCGCGGAAGGCCTCGCGGATGCATTCGGCCAGCAACAGGTCACCGAGGCGCGAGTCGGGGTTGTTCTGGATCTGGGAGATCAGGTGGTACCGCGCATACAGGATCT
>JBIIHZ010000300.1:0-3559 GCA_044235265.1 Candidatus Sericytochromatia bacterium | reverse complement strand
ATGCTGCGGGCCTTGCGACCTGTGATCGAAAATTGACTCCCGTCAATCGAGCGCGGTCAGGAAGCCAAGCAGGGATTCCACATCTCCTTCAAAGACCTTCAAATAGCTGGCTCCGGGATGTTCCACGGGATCCTGGGCCTTCCATCGGAGGCCCTGATTGCTGAGGAGCGGTATCGCCTGACGCATGACCTGTCGAGCTCCCGATGACAGGATGTACTCGGATTCGCCCGCGCGAGCCGGATCCGTCAACCAGCGCCAGATGAGCGCCAGCCCCCTGTAGACCGATGGCCAGCCTATCCAGAGCGGTCGTTCCATTCCCGACAGGAGAAGGTCATCGATGGGGCTCTGCTCCTCGAGCCACCAGATGAAGTCCTTCTGACCTTTGGCTCCCTTCTGAACGAGCCCGGCCTTCGAGAGCGCGTCGAGCGTCTGCTGGATCCCGTAGCGACTGTGAAGGGCTGCATCGGCGATCTCGGACGTACCGGCCTGTCGCCCTGAACGAAGGAACAGGTAGCGCAGGACTTCGGCCCGCCCACTCGCTCCGAAGATCGCCCGGACCTTGAAGGCAAAGGCCACGGGCATGCTGTAACGAATGGACTGGCTCTTCCCGCTGCGATGGAACAGCGGCCTCTGAACACCGAACGCCTCGAAGACCGGGTCGGGATTGCCGGATGCCGAAAGCGCCTGCGAATCGCCGCGAAACAGAGGCTCGAGCCCCCCGTCTTGAGCTCGAGGCGACGCGGGGCGCTTCTTGCTGGTCCTGTGCGTCATGCCGAGTTCGTATGCCGCCTCGATGACCTGGGCCGGGATACCCGGATCCAGGGTTATCAGGTTCTTGAGACGTTGCCAGATGAGCTCTTGGCCATTTTCGATGAGCCAATCCTGGATTTCATCGAACATCCTGGGATCCCACCTTGCCACCTCGAGGCTGAAGGCAAGGAGCGCTTCTGGATCCTGGCACCAGCTATCCCGAGAGCGGGTCGAGGCTGAGACGCCAAGCTGTCCCCACTGTCGCCATACGAACGACAGGATGGCCTCTCGGTATCGACTAATCAAGGTTTCGAGCAACATCGCTAGCCCCCAGCCGTATCAAGGCTTCCTGGAGCATCGGAAGGAAGCCATCCGGTTCGTTGTGGGTCAGGACCCATCGGCTTGCCAGAGACAGCTCGTCAAGGGTTGGATTCAGGGCCTTCAGGTCTTGACCATGGCGTGGAGTTCCCGTGTCGCTCCACGCGTAAAGCTTGAGGCAGATCAGGTCGAATCGTCCCAGAAAATGCACGGTGAGGCCGGGGCCGTAGGAGCGCGTCACCAGGCGCTGCTCGCACCCTGCGGGAAGACCGAGGCGCATCAGATCGGCCGGACCGTCATGTTCCGCCACAGACGACCAGGTCCACCTGCCCCGCACGGCCTGCGGCAAGGTGTTCCCCCATCGCTACGAGTAAGCCTTCGAGCTCATCGATCGGAAAGCCCACGCGTCCTCCCCGGTTCATGTGTACGGCCTATTCAGCAATATTAAATTGCTCAATTAAAAAAGTAAAGTTGCTACTAGCTCGCGCGGGAATCAGCATTCACCTGAGCCGGAGTATGCATGGGATGGAGGCCCTGGAAGCGGCTGACCAGATCCGGCGGCTCTCCGATTCCGAGCGAGCGACCGTGATGGCGATGCTGCGAGCCTTGCGACCCATGGTCGAAAATTAACACAATAAGGTCACTCATGTTCTGATATAATGAAACGGTCAGCCGTCAGAACGGGGGTGCCATGTCGACACAACATGCCTATCGCGTGACGATCGAGGTCACGCTTCCCACGGTCGACTGTCTGACCCTGTACTTCACGGACTTCCCGTCACCGGCCGATCTCGCGATCGCCCTGGGCGACACGGTTTTCGCCGCGCACGCCCTGGTTCATGACGCCATCACGCGGCATGGCCTGCCGTCCCTGTCAGATGAGCTGACCCGGCAGGAACTCGCCTGGTCCGGGTCGGACGGCTCGCCCGTCGGATGGCTCGAGGTCGAGCGCATCATCCTGCTCTGCCCGGTCTCGCGGCAGTCCGAGCTTCTCGCCTGATCTCGGGGGAGCCTGGTCGGGCCGGCACCTTCAGGCGTCGGGGGATTTGCCGAGTGCAGCCCGGCTGAGGCCCACGCAGCGGTTGCGACCGGCCTGCTTGGCCCGGTACAGCGCGTGATCGGCTCGTTCGAGCAAGTCCGCGACCGAGTCGGACGGATCCAGATGAGTCACGCCGCCGCTCACGGTGACCCGCAGCGTCGCGTCCCCGTCAGGGCGATCGCCGAGCGCATTCTCCCCGAGCACGGGAATGACCAGCTGTTCGACGGCCTTGCGGATCTTCTCCGCGACGGCCAGTCCCTGCTGCATGTCGGTGTCGGGTAGCACGAGGACGAACTCCTCCCCGCCGTGACGGGCCGGCAGGTCGCTGGCCCGGACGTGATTCGTCAGGGTCCGGGCGAAGAGCTTCAGCACGTTGTCGCCATCATCATGGCCGTACCGATCGTTGATCGACTTGAAATGGTCGAGGTCGAACATCGCCACGGACAGCGGCCTGTGGTTCCGTCGCGCGAGGGCCATCTGGCGTTCGAGGGCGCTTTCGAGGTGGCGGCGGTTCGCCAGCTCCGTCAGCGGATCGGTCGCCATCAACAGGCGCTGCTCCTCGATCGTCTGACGAGAGGCCAGCGCCATGGCAAGAACGTTCAGGAACGCGCGCGTCTCGATCGCCGCGAGGTCCGGCACGGCGGCCAGCGGCCAGAGTGCCAGGGCTCCCACCTGACGCCCGCGCACCTGCAGCGGGACGATCGGACAGTTGCTGCCGTCCCCGGCCACATCCTGGAGCCCGCGGGACCTGGCCCGTCCCCGGATGTTCCAGCCATCGCCGCCGGGAACGAGCAACCAGGCGGCCTCGACCCGGAAGTGCTCCAGGGCCGCGGCACACAGCCAGGTTCCCGCCATGGGGTCGGTCGGTTCATCCAGCCAGCCCGTCAATCCGAGATTCGTCCAGACCCCCGCCGGGTGCCCCTCGGCTGGCAACGGGGTTCCTGGCCAGGCGGCCAGTTCCTGCGCGACCTGGTATGGAAGCGCCTCGAGGCGGAAGAGACCCGCGTGAGGGGGACTGCTGATTCCGGGCAGGTGTGACATGTGGGCATCCTCTCGCCTTCGAGACAACCAGGTGCGACATGCCCCGACCAGCCTTTTTGTAATCGTGATCGAAGGGGCCTGTACACGCTGCATCTACCGGGTCCGGAAGTCACGGCTCGTTGCCGTCGCGAGGGCGTCGAGGCGCATTTGGAGGGCGTGAATCCGGGCGACAGCGTCAGCCGGACGGGCGTGATCGGTCATGGGTCCCCTGCCTCGCGAGAGATGCTTGCTTCTCTCATGCCCGGAGGCAGGGCTCGTCGAGACGAGAGGCGCGGCAACCGGGTTCCCGCTCCCCTGTCTTCTCCGAACGCCCTGGCCCCCTCGCGCGTGTCAGAGCAGGTTGCCTGTCGGGTATGAGACGGCCATGCCAGGACGTCGTGCTACCGGAAAATGGCTCCCCCTGACGGCTCT